>JAZUFN010000159.1:0-3247 GCA_045640725.1 Lachnospiraceae bacterium | reverse complement strand
CCGCTTGGCCTCCGACTTAGGCTTTGAAGCCTTTTGTAGAAGCAGAGCCTGTGGCCAAAGAAATAAGAGAACGCATTAAGCAAATTGTTTCTACTTATCATCCTACAGCAAACGACAATTAAAGGTAAAAATAATGAACGACAATAAGGAATTAGTAAATTCAATAATACCGGGCAGCGAAGCTGCCAAGCCGGACATTTCCGTTACGGTAAAAAGAAATGCCGGAGAAAATGATGAGATAGACCTGGTAAGAGTATTTAAGTACATGGGCAAAAAGAGCGGCATCTTTGTTACATTGATTCTCTTACTGGCAGCTATCGGTGTTTCCGTAGCCCTGTTTATGGCAGAAAATCAAAGGAATTCTTCTGATGCTGTGGCTTCTATTCAGGTTCTTATGGATAAAAATTATAATGTGGATACCCTGGCTTCTGCTTACGTTGTAAAAAATGCCCTTATTCAGGCTGGTCTTTCAGACAAGCTGTCCGTAGACTCCGTGAGAAACAATATTGAGGTTTCCAGGGTACTTAAAGAAGAGTACAGGCAAAAGCTGGCTATGTATTCCAAGCTCAATCTATCTGCAGATTCTATCAGGGAGCTGTTAGGTACAGAGCCGGAGTATGAAGATATATATATTGTTACACTTAGAAACGGCTTTGGTGAAAAGCAGAAGATGCTTAAGGATAATGAAATGACAGCCCTTCTTAATGCTATTATCACCCGTTTTAATGACAGCTTCTATGAAGAGTATTCCAATATTACAGCACCGGAATACGGTATAGGTGGCTTTAGTTATGAGAGCGTAGAGTATTCAGAGGCCGCTGATGTATTGAGACAGGCCTTTATTGCTCTTAGTAATTACTGCAATAATATCAGTGATGCATTTCCTACATTTTCCAGAGATGGTCTTACTTATAAGGATATGGCCGAGCTTATTACTCTTAGCTATGAGGCTCAGGTAAATTACTTTGGAGCGTATATTTTCTATTCCAATACAGTAAGAGATAAGGAGAGCTTTTCTACTCTTTATACCCACTATATAAGAAATTATAAGACAGAGCTTCTTAACGCTGAAAATAAGATTAAGCATTATGATGAGCTGATAAAGAATTACAAAAATGAGACTATTCTTATTTTATCTTCAGGAGAAGATAAGAAGCTCCAGTCCATTACCAAGAATCTGGATGCATATAATGAATTGGTGCTTCAGCAGGCAGCCAATAACAAAGAAAAGGCTTATTATGAAAAGCTGATTTCTGACTATGAGGAAAGACTTAACAATATACAGGCTACCGGTACAGTAGGTGTTCATGATTATGCTGAAATCACTATTACCGGTATTATTGAAGCTTACAATAAGCTTTATCAGGATGTATGTGATATGACAGAAAGCTTTACGGCTTCTTCAGGCTATCAGGGATCCTTTACATCTTTTACCACATCTAATACTTCCAGTGCCAGATTTTTCTCCAAAGGTAATATCAAGAAAGCTTTAATTGGATTATTTGGAGGGGCCTTCGGCGGTGTAGTTATCTGGGGCGTATACGGATTGGTAGTGGAGCTTAAACGTTCCAGCAAAAAGAGAGAGGAGTCTGAAAATGAGCAGAAATAAAAGAGAATTACCGGATAAGCTTAAAGTAAAATGGCTCATGATTATTATTCCTTTTGTCATTGCTGTAATTACAGGTACTGTTTTTGCTTCTGTACAGTATTTTGTTACGGAAAGAGCCATAACTGAGGCTAATGGACGTATTGAGCTGAACTGGAATGGTGCTTCAGAGGGCAAGGCTCCTAACGGAGAGGGATATGATCTGCTGAGAGTTGACAATACAGCTATTATTGCCCAGGCCATTACCAAGTTGGGCTTGAACATAAGTGTGGAAGAAGTCAGATATAATCTGGTCATTTCAGGTCAGTATCCAAAGGATATTATCAGTAATATTACAAATATGAAGGATTTAACAGCACCGGGATCAGTAGAAAAGCTGGAGGTAACCCAGTTTCATCCTTCCTCATATGTGATGAGCTTAAAGAATGGTTTTACAGAAAAGATGACCAAAAAGGAGCTGGCTGCCCTTTTATCAGAAATCATTAAGGGCTATTATTATGAGTTTTTCGAGCAGTATACTATCGGGTATGAGACAGATGTGCTTAATGATGTTTTGAATATCAGCAAGTTTGACTATAATCAGATACTGGCTGTTATTTCCTACAGGCTGTCTCTTATTGAAGATAATGCCAAAGCTTTGTCCGGGTTGGATGCTGCCTACAGATACAATAAGCAGTCATTTGCAGATATGGCTGTAGTGGCAGAAAAGCTTCGTACCACAGAATTAACAAAGGCTCAGGCTGATTGTACAGTTAAAGGATTGTCCAAGGACTATAAGTCCATGCTTCAGTCTACCTATTACACTATCAGAAGTCTGCAGCTGGATTTACAAGAAGCTCAGGCCAACAAGGACAGTGTAGCAGCAGTTATAGCCAAATTCGAGCGTGACCAGTCTGCATTTGTTTCTTCTTCTTTAGGAGTAGAGCTGCAAGCAGGTAATTCTGATGAGACATATCAGAATCTCATGCGTCAGCAGACTGAGTATGCTGAAAAAATATCCTCACTGTCTTCAAAAATTCTTTACTATGAGGATATTGTTAAGAATATTAATGACTCTGTATATAAAGAAGAATATAGCAAGTACTGTGCAGCCTTTGAAAAGACTATTGATGATCTTTTTGCCAAGACCAGTGCCCTTGAAAAATCTTTAAGTGCTATGGTAGATAATTACAATGACACTGTGATTGGTAGCGATGCAATTGCTTTATCGGATGTTGAAGTAGATTATCCCAGAGTGCTTTCAGTGGGCTTTATTAAAGAGCTTATTATGTGCTGCGGTCCATTCTGCATGATAGTGCTTATCTATGCTTTGACATTGGAGCTCAGACGCAGAATATTAATTGATAAAATGTTTGGAAATGAGGAAGTTTAAATGTGTGGAATAGTTGGATATATTGGTAATCAGCAGGCAGCCCCCATTCTTTTGGAAGGACTCTCTAAACTGGAATACAGAGGTTACGATTCTGCCGGTATTGCTGTTCGCGACGGCCTTTCGGATACTGCCATTATCAAGTGTAAGGGTAGACTTAAAGGACTGATGGATAAGACTGAAAACGGTATGGCTGTTCCGGGCACCTGCGGTATAGGACATACCAGATGGGCTACTCATGGTGAGCCTTCCGAGACCAATGCCCATCCTCA
>JAZUFN010000158.1:0-4244 GCA_045640725.1 Lachnospiraceae bacterium | reverse complement strand
GCCATTATGGCGGGCTTGTAGCCCGCGACAAGCTTAATTGGCCCCTGCAGGCTACAAAAGCTTCCCGGGGGAGCCATTATGGCGGACTTGTAGCCAGCGACAAACTTATTTGGCCCATGCAGGCTACAGAAGCTTCCCGGGGGGGGGCCATCATGGCGGGCTTGTAGCCCGCGACAAACTTTCCAGGCCCCTGCAGGCTACAAAAGCTTCCCAGGGGAGCCATCATGGCGGGCTTGTAGCCCGCGACAAGCTTAATTGGCCCCTGCAGGCTACAAAAGCTTCCCGGGAGAGCCTCAAATGTCAGTATAGGGAAAAGCCCATACTGACATTATGTTTTATTTCTTCTTTTTAATTGTCATAAATACGATGACGCCTGCTGCAGCGAGCACAAGAATTACGGTGATTGTAATATATACAGGGGTCATATTGAAGCCTGTGGACTCGGTTTTTCCCGGAGCCTTTGTAGGGGTAGGCGTGCCGGTGGCCTGTGGAGCTTCAGTGGGCGCTACAGTAGGAGTGGGCGCTACAGTAGGTGTAGGCGCTACGGTAGGATCGGGAGCCTCAGGAACAGGAGTAGGAGTCACTAAGCCGGGGATAATAATAGGTGACTTGGTAGGCTCCGGATTGCTTATAGGCATATCTGTAGGAAAAGGAGTCATGCCGGGGTCGGCCACAGGAGCCTGTGTGGTCTCAGGAGCCATAGTAGGAGCTGTAGTAGGTACCGTAGTAGGTGCCACAGTAGGTGCCACAGTAGGAGCCGTAGTAGGAGCCACAGTAGGAACTGCCGTAGGAGCTACAGTAGGAATCACAGTAGGAGCAACAGTGGGAACTACAGTAGGTTCAGGAGCTGCATCTGATATAAGCATCATATAGAACAGATTGGTGGTGTCACCCTTGGTTATGGTATGATTTCCAGCTTCCAAGTCTATAGTAAGTAGGCCGTTTTTAGCTGTATTGGTTTGCTCGTCTATTTTTACTTTACCGGAAAAATCACCATTAAATACCAAGGTCAAAGTAGATTTAGCAGCAGTGTTAAAGGATATTTTGGTGGAGGATTCCATTTTTAAGCACTGGGTCAGAGTAAGACCGGCATAGCTTACGCTACCTTTAGAAGTGGAAAGATTTCCGGTGATAGTAAAGGCTGAGCTGCTCATGCCATCCTTGGTAAAATCATGAACTGTACTACCTGCAGGAACAGTATTGCTGCCACCCTGCTCATTTGGGGCGGGAGTGTTAGTAGTACCAGCGCCACTTGTAGGAGCAGGAGTACCGGTGTTTGGAGCCCCTGTCGGAACGGAAGTGGGAGTTGTCGCACCCCCGCCTACAGACACAAGGCTTGTTTTGTAATTTACTACCGCGTTCTTAAGAGCGGCATTTACTGCAGATGAAGTATCATCAACAGCATTGTTGAAGGTCCATTTAAAATCACCGCCGTAGGCACGTCCGGCCCACTTGCTTACTATGGCAGGTATATCCTCAGCTTTATCAACCTTGTATGAATAAAAGTCGCCGGCTGTGTCGAAGTTGTTGTAGGTTTTGCTGCCGGCGAAGGAATGAATACTGCTGTCTACCTTTTCATTTCTATCCAAAACTATGGCATCAAAGTCTGCGGTAGCTGTAGTACCGGAAAGATCATAGCTGACTTCCTGACCCTTAAGTATATACTTGCCGGCACCGTAAGGAATGAAAGTGTATGTGCCCGTCATGAGATTGCCTGTTGCCTTGATGCTGCCACCGTCTTCCTTGGAAAAAGTAGCGTTATTGGCTATGTCACGCTTGGTACCACCTGCAAAAACATCAGAGCCCTGCATGGAGGTAAGAATAGGATACTGGCAGTTTCTGAAATAATTGTTTTCTACAAATACGGAGGAACCCAGGGTGGCACCTACACCATATTTAGCATTACCATCATAATAATTATTGTAAACATGAGCGGAATAGAATCTTACTCTGGGGTGTCTGGAATCTGAGTGATCATACCAGTTGTGGTGGTATGTAATGAACAGTCCCTCGGTGGTGCCTTCGGATAGGCCAAGGAGATTGGACTTACCGGTGTCAAAAAAGTGATTGTATGAAAAAGTAACGTAGGTAGACTTCTTGCAGTCAAGAGCACCATCGCCCTTAGCCTGATCAGAATCTCCGCCTGCCATACCGTAAAGCATATCACAGTTGTGCACCCATACGTGGTCGGCATCCTGCTGAAGGCCGACATTATCGCCTTCGGAGCTGTCTACCGCCATGAAGGCCAGGTTTCTGATTTCGACGTTACTGGCATTTTTTACTCGTATACCCCAGCCAAAAGCTACTGCGTCGTTACCTATACCTTCGACTGTAATGCCACACTTAACACGCTTTGTTGCTCCACTACCGGAAATAACAAAGTCGCCGCCCTCCATCACGGAAAAATCTGTGACCTTTCCGATAAAACGAAGGCATAAAGGTCTGCTGTCATAGCCCTTCTTGTAAAGGTTAAGTATATTCTGGATGCCGGTAGCAAGCTCAGTTTTTCCTTTTGAGTCTACAATTACAGCCAGAGAAATATTATCTTTTGTCTGTTCAGTTACATAAAGCACCACGGCGTTGGCCTTTAAAGTACCATCTTCATTATATGCGCCGCTGGAAGTACCATTAACGAAAGCGTAGCCGGAACGGTCGTGGGCTACAACAGTGATACTACTGCTGATGGCAGATGATATAAGCTCACTGCCTTTATATGCTTCTACTTTCAGAGTATAGCTGCCAGCCTTAAGGCCTACGGCATCTGCCCTGTAATAATCGCCGTAAAATCTGATTAATTCATCGTCCAGTCTGCTGTAGCCGGTGCTACCTGCGGGGGCAACATAGGCTCTGTATTCGGTAGCATTTGTAACCGCTTTCCAGGTGACGAAGGCTGTTTCAAAGTCTCCGCCCTGGGACATAAGTTCCACATTGGTAGATGCAGATACAGTGGTCATATAGGCCGGGGTGGCTGAGAATGCGCCAAATAGCGTTATAGCCAAAAGAAAAACAGCTGTTTTTGACATAAAGGTTTTGTTCTTCATGATGTCCTCATAATCCACTTGCACAAGAGAAAAATTTGTAAGCACTTACAGTCTTGCACAAAATATAAACGCCCTAAGGCGTCTATATTGTACATATTTTACAAGGACCGGCTAAAATAATCAAGTAAAATTTCCGGATTGTAATATTCTACCGTAAGGGGCAATGACGGAAGGCAGATTACTATTATTTTCTGAATTCCGAAGGGCTTTTTCCTACCAGTTTGTTAAAGGTTCGATTGAACTGGGAGAAGGAATTGAAGCCACAATCCTGGGCAATGTCAGTAATCTTTCTATGAGTGGAAAGTAGCAACTGCTCAGCATTCCTTATACGGGTCATCTGGATATAGTTGGTCAGGGTGAAGCCTGTAATGTTTTTGAACTGGTGAGAAAGGTAATGGGGCGAAATGTAAAAAGTCTCCGCTAAAAAGTCCAGTGTGAGCTCTTCGTTGAAATGGGAGTGGATATAGCTGGTGATAGCGTATATCTTGGTTTCCAGGAGGTCATCTGTCTTATTTTGATATGTGTTTTCCTTCCTGTGCTTGTAGAGGGCGGAAAGAAAGGCATAGAGTTCATTTCTTACGGATGTGATATAGCCTGCAGGTTGTTTTCTGTAAAGATTTTGTATATTCTGCAAGTGGTCACAGACTTCTTTTAGGGCGGCGTGATTCAGACGCAGAATAGGAACTTCCATATCAAAAAGGCTAAGCAACTCATCCTGCTCTGCCTGAAGTACGGGAACACTCTCAACAGGAAGCCGGAAGTCGATAACAAGTCTCTTGACTGCAGGGCCGGTAGGATAGATGGATTTATGCAAGCGAAGAGGCTTTAAGAATACTACATCAAATGGCCTTTGATCATACAGATTACCTTCGATGAGGTGCTCAGCCTCTCGGTCCAAGAGCATATGAATCTCGTAAAAACGATGGAAGTGTTGGAATTCCATGTTTACGGAATAGGATCTTTCGTCATAATCAAAAAAAAGATAAAGAGGATCAGTGTCTTCGCCTGTCTCAGATATAAATGCTTTTTCATAATCTAACAGTTCATTGATTTTCATGGGGATTTCCTTGGAAATTAACAATTTTTGATTTTTTATAACACTTTTATGTCAAGTTTTGATGAAGAAAAAAACAGTTTAGTAAAATTTTATTGGGCAAATCTGACAAAAAGGACAGGGTTTTAGCCACTGCTTTTGGAAAATAA
>JAZUFN010000157.1:0-4915 GCA_045640725.1 Lachnospiraceae bacterium | reverse complement strand
TGTAACACCTGTATTAAGCTTACCGTCAGAGAAAGTACCGGCACCACCCTCACCAAACTGCACATTGGATGTGGGATCAAGTATCCCTGTAGCCCAAAAAGACTGAACATCTTTATCTCGGCTGTCCACGTCTTTTCCTCTTTCCAGTACAATAGGTGCGTAGCCGTGACGAGCCAGCATATAGGCCGCAAAAAGACCTGCAGGTCCGGCTCCTATGATTACAGGCCTGTGCTGCAGAGCTTTAGAACCGGAAGGTGAAAAAACATAGTCCACTCTGTCGCTTTTTACGATCTTACCTCTGGAGGCCTTTATAACAGCATCCTCTCTGCTGCCCAGTGAGCATTCGATGCTGTAGATATATAGGATATTATCTTTTTCTCTGGCATCAATAGACTTTTTCACTATACTGTAAGCAGGCACATCCTTTACTTTAAGCTCCTTACAGATAGCCTTTTTCAGGTCTTCCTCATTATGTTCTATATGTAATTTTACCTGAATTTTTATCATATATTTTCCAATTTTATTTAATCGCGTTTACGGCTGCCCTGTAGCCGGAAGCCCAGGCCCACTGAAGATTGTAGCCTCCGCAGGTACCGTCTATATCCAGGATTTCTCCTGCAAAGTATAGCCCCGGATGGAGTTTCGACTCCATAGTATCAGGATTTACTTCTTCTGTCTTTACACCGCCTGCTACTACTTGAGCCGAAGCAAAGTCCTTTGTGCCTGTGATTTTAAGTGTAAAGTCTTTTATTAATGACACCATTTCATTTATTTTTTTATCGGTAAACTGATCAGCAGGCCCTTCTGCATCCATGCCGCATAGCCCCAGCAGCACGAAATTCAGCTTGTGATTTAATAGTCCCAGCATGTATTCTTCTGCGGTATATGATGACTTGTCTCTCTCTGCAAAATACTTCCTAAGCTCAAAAGTATTGCAGTCGGGACAAAGATCAATGTGAAGTACAGGATCCGACGACTGAGCTAAAAATCTGCTTATCTGAAGCACAGGAATACCGGAAATACCGTAATCTGCAAAGAGAATCTCTCCTTTTTCTGAAGCCAGGATATTTTTACCATCCATAAGCTTTATAGCAGCTTCCAGTCTTACGCCGTTAATGGTCTTTAAAAATTTAGCATTACTTTTAAGCTGCACCAAAGCAGGATAAAGGTCGGTCAGATGATGTCCCAGGCTTTCACATAGCTTATAGCCTTTAAAATCAGCATACTTGGCACTACCTGCACAGCTTCCGCAGGCAATAATACATTTGTCGAAAGACTGGCCGTTTATAATAAATCCATTATCTTTATATTCTACAGCTGTAATCTCGGAAGTGACCACTCTGGCCCCATTATTTTTTGCCTTTAGCTCCAGTGCCTTGGCTAGGCCTGCTGCCTCTTCTGAATAAGGATAGATATAACCATTTTTATTTTTGGCAGGTACACCAATACTCTTAAAAAAATCAATAGTTTCCTGAGGGCCAAAAGCAGATATGGCATTCATGGCAAAGGATGGATCGCTGCCTCTGTATTTATCCGGGCCCATATCAGTATTGGTAAAATTACATTTGCCGTTACCTGTTGCACAGATTTTTTTACCCAGTGTATCCTTACTTTCAAATATCGTAACGTAAGCTTGGGAGCCGGCAGTAATAGCAGCCATAAGGCCCGCAGCTCCGCCTCCGATTATGGCGATTTTATTCTTTTTCATGGTCCTTTTCCTTATCATCTTCTTGGCTGTCATAATCATCATCGTCATCCTTGAGATGAAGGCCTATTCTGTCAAGAAGTCTTACTATACGGCCGCCCATAGGGAATTCATACATTTCTTTTCTGCTGACCGCACCTGTAAATACCATAAGGACTACATAGACAATGACAGCTATGATAATAGCCAGAGCTAAACAGAAATATGGCCAGAAAGCCTTATCCACCAGGTTTTCTAAAAGTTCATATACAAAGTAAGCCACGATTCCCATAATAAGGGAGCTCAGAGCCGGCATCAGGAAAGTTTTTACCAGCTCCTGCTTGTACTTAAGCTCCTTTTCTATTCTGATCCAGTTAAGGATGGCTACCACCAAAGGGAATACACAATATCCTATAGGCAGAGCATTTACCCCTACCCCGATAAAAAGCAGTGGGATATCTATAAGGAGATAGATGAGTATGCCTATGCAGGCATGGAAAATAGGATAACGCAGCATACTTATACCCTGTAAAATGCTATTAGTCGTAGTGGAATATGCAAAAAGTATTACAGATACGCCACCAATATACATAAGAGTGGCTGCTGTAGCCGGCTCTTTATCCCTGAGTACCAGCTCAAAAATAGGTCTGGCCAGGGCCATGAGACCTGCTGTACTGGGGATAGCAATCATCATATTGAATTTTACTGCCTGATGCACTTTTTCGTGCAGGGTCTTTTTATTTCCCTCTACATAAGCATTAACGATAGTAGGGATTATAGCTACTCCCAGTCCTGCTGCGATGGCGATGGGAATTGATGTGATCTGTACAAATTCACCGGAGTAGATACCCCAGAGAGTCTCTCGCACCTCATTGGCCACTCCTCTTATATCCAGAATATTATTAAATATAATTTCATCAAAAACCGAGGTGATGTTATATAAAAACTGATTCAACATAATGGGAATAGCTGTCAGTATAACAAGTCTGGATATATCTTTGTCAGATTCTTTTATGCCGCTTTGGTCTTTTTCAACCCTTCTCAGCATATATGGCCTGTACATAACATAAATAACAGCCAGAAAAACAAATGCTGCTACAGCACCAAAAAGGGTACCCAGCGTAGCTCCCGCAGCCCCATAGGCATAGTTATAGTCGCTGCCACTAAAAATGTTAAGGAAAGATATGGTGAGGGCCAGACCTACTCCTACATGGACTATCTGCTCCAGTATCTGAGAATAGGATGTGGGCAAGACTGTACTCTTACCCTGGAAAAAGCCTCTTAAGCACCCCATAATGGCAAATACAAATATGGTAGGAGCCAGTGCTCTTAAAGGTATCGCTGTAGCCGGAGACTTAAGTATATATGTAGATATAACATTGGCTCCGAAAAATACGATAAGAGCCATTACCGCACCTAAGATGGTGGAGATAATGGTGGAAATACGCATTACTCTGTACGTATTGTAGTACTGCTTTTTCTTTTCTCTCTCTGATATCAGCTTCATTACTGCCGTGGGCATGCCATAGGTAGTCAACAGCAAAGCAATGTTATATATACCGTATGCTCCCTGATATACACCTATACCCTGCTTGCCCAGAATAGCTATAAGAGGTATTTTAAATACCAGTCCCAAAACTCTGGAAAATACTGAAGCAGCCGCCAGTATTATGCCCTGTATGTAAAATGAATTTTTCCTGTTTCCCATAACTATCTTGTTATTCCTATACTATCTAAAATCTCTTTCTGCATTTCTTCCATCTGAAGGCGTTCATCATCTTCCATGTGATCATAGCCAAATAAATGAAGCATACTGTGAGCCACCAAAAAACAAAGCTCTCTTTTAAGTGAGTGTCCATATTCTTCTGCCTGAGCTACAGCTGTATCCATGGATATAACGATATCTCCCAATAGTAACTCTCCTGTCTCAGGGTTACATAAAGCTATTTCCTCATCCTCTGAGAAATCAAAAGAGGCAGCTTCAGTATAGTCAATCATAGGAAATGACAGCACATCTGTAGGCCTGTCAATACCACGATTTTCTCTGTTTAGCTCATGGATGGTAGCATTGTCCGTGATCAGGAGATTAACTTCTGTCTCATAAGGACAATCCACAAAGTCCAGGCATGCATTTACAGTCTCTTCAAAAGCTTTTTGGTAATCGAAATCCAGATTAATCTCAATATCGGTGTCAAAATTAATAGTCATTTTCCCTATCCTCAAATTACAGTAAAGAATTAAGCTTCTCTACAAAATATTCACGCATTTCACTGCATTCCTTAATAGAAAGCCCTGAATTATTAAGTACGCCGCTCAGCATTTCACCGCCGATAGTATTGTCCACCACCTTTTTGGGTACTAATGATGAGGCATTGGCTGCCTTCATATAGAAGAATATGGTAGAAATCTTAATAGTCAGGAAAACAATGGCTGCTTCCTTGGAAGTAATATAAATACTTACGGTATCATCTACTGTTCTACCGGTAACATCGTTGACTTCCTTGATGGCAGCCTTAAGCTTTTCAGGGAAATCTCCATTATCTTCTTCTATCTGATAGAAAAGGCCTATGGCCTTTGCAAAATTATGGTTAGCATTAATGTATTTTGCACATTCTGCTGCCAATGCGGATACTCGCATACTCTGAATATAATTCTTCTTATTCTTTTCCTTCAGAGCTACCATAAGGTCATTATGGATAGCAATAAATTCTTCATAATCTATATCTGCTTCTCTGACAGGTGAAAGACCGGCAGGGGCCTGATAATCAGTAATAGGCTCCACATCAGCCACCTGCAGATCATTAATCTCTGCAGCCAGAATATCTTCCAGAGACTGGGCAGGACTCTCAATTTTTTCCATTTGACTCAGGTCACTAGCCATTTCGTTAAGATAGGCAAACCCGCCCTCAGCCTGAAAATTATCGTTATTTACTGTTACAACAGAGCTGTGTAATTTTTTCTTATTTGTTTTCTTCATGGTTATTCTCATCGTTCCTATAGCTGTCACCATCAAAATATAGGTGAAAATTATAAATAATAAAGTGAATTCCGGTAAAAAAGACAGCTTTAGCAATCTTCCCAGAATAAATAATGCCAGATTTACACAAGATACCAGCGCATCAATGTAAATAAGATGCTTGAAGTCCTCTGCTTTTTTTAGCATCTGGCATACTATCAGGAGGCATATAACATGTACAAAATAAAGTCGGAGGCCAAGCGGTCTTAGGAAGA
>JAZUFN010000156.1:0-4880 GCA_045640725.1 Lachnospiraceae bacterium | reverse complement strand
AGTAGAGGTTAAGTAATGGAAATGAAAAAAAGAATAATAAGTATTATGGCCACAGTACTAAATGTTGTGCTTTTGGTCATTCCGGTACTAATGGTAGCCAGAGGTATTTATGATGTCAACAGCTATAATTACTCCGGTGGTGGCAGTATGTCCATGGACGGTATTCTGCTAATAGATGGCATAATCTTTTTAGCCTTAGAGATAGTAGTATTAATAGTATACCTGATACTCAGGAGAGTGGAGAAAAAGCAAGAGGGCAGAGTAAGAAGAAGTATCCTGGGAAAATACTTCAGGTCCTTTAAGACAAGGCCTTATATAACAATTCCGGCCACCATAATCGCCTTAATGTTTGTTTTCTATCTGGTTGTTTTTCAGGTTGAGGATAAGCTGTTGTTTATGGCCAGGAATGATGAGGGCTGGGCTGCAGAGCACTATGAAAATGTCTCTATAGTGACCACCGGCTCAGAAGGATACAAAGGCTATTTTATAAATAATGGCAGCGACAAGCTTCTGGTGTACTTTTACGGAAATGCCATGCTGGCAAGGTATTCGGTAGAATCCTTTTCTGAATCAAAGAAAGAATTATTTAAAGATTATAACATAATGATTTTTGACTATCCGGGCTATGGCTTAAATAAAGAGCTGGGACAGCCCTCGGATAAGGCAATTTATAAAATGACAGACAGCCTGTGCAAGTATGTGTCCGGGCTGGAGGGTTACAGTAAAAAATATGTTACAGGCTTCAGTCTGGGCACGGGAGTTGCAGTATATGCAGCTGCAAAAGGAGAATGGGATGCTCTTGCCCTGATAGCGCCATATGACAGTATCACCAATGTATTTAACAGTATATTCCCTGCTTTTTACGGTCCCTTTAAGCTGGCTGTGAAGAGTCCGTTCCCCAGCTATAAGTTTGCTCCGGAAGTAGATGAAAGAGTACTGATATACTGTTCCGAGGCGGATGAAATGGTGCCTTCGAAGCTGGCGAAAAAGCTGTATGGATATTTTGGAGAGGCTAAGGAGATAAGAGAGGACAAAGTACTTAGCCATAATGAACTTAATGGCTCTGAAGAAGTCTGGAAAGGAATATTGGATTTCTTTGAGAATAGATAATGTAAAGGCATGATAAATGTCGGAAGGTGAGGAAAAATGAACTTAAACTGGTTGTTTTTTGTAGTATTGGCAATTTTTGCGTTATGCATCATTTTAGGCTGGAAAAGAGGCTTTGTCAGAATAGTATTTTCGCTGGCAGCTACTGTAATTGCATTGATACTTACACTTATTCTCTGCCCTATTACCATCAATGTATTAAAGAGCCAGGGTGGCGTCTATGACAAGATATATAAGGGCGTAGACAGCTTTATTGACCTGGATGAGGCATATAAAAAGGTAGCCGCATCAGATGATGCTGACAAGCAGACTTTGGAGGAAAAGCTGGATACCATGATGGAAAATATCGGCTTACCCTCCATCATCAGAAAGTCTGTAGTGGAAAGTGATATCGTACAAAACTTGTCCGGAGAAAAAGGTGAGGAATTCCAGAAAAATGAGCTGGCAAAGCTGGAGACGGTTATTTGCGAAAATCTCACAGCAACGACTATTAATGCTCTGGGCTTTATCATTACCCTTTTAATCGTAATTATTGTTCTCTTTATCCTGGGCAAGACACTGGATCTGCTGGCCAAGCTGCCGCTTTTAAAGCAGGTAAATGCATGGCTGGGCATTTTGGTAGGTGCGGCAGAGGGCTTACTGCTTGTGTGGATATTCTTTACGGTAGTTACCATGTTTGCAGCTACTCCATTTGGCCAGAATATGCTGGGTATGATTACCGAAAATGGATTTTTACAATTTCTTTATGATAAAAATGTAATAGCTTTAAAGTTTTTTTCTTGATTTATAATTAAATTCGTTGTATACTGTTGGGAGATTGTAAGCGCTTTCATATAAGCGCCGTTATGTTAATAACGATAGAAGGAGAATAATTATGAACGAGATTATCACTCAGTTTTCCAAGCTTGGAATCATCCCTGTAGTAGTTCTTAATGATGCCAAGGACGCAGCTCCACTTGCAAAGGCTCTTTGCGAGGGCGGCCTTCCTGTAGCAGAGGTTACATTCAGAACAGCAGCTGCAGAGGAGTCCATCCGCATTATGTCAGAGCAGTTCCCTGAAATGCTGGTAGGTGCAGGTACTGTACTTACTACAGATCAGGTAGACAGAGCAGTAGCTGCAGGTGCGAAATTCATCGTATCCCCAGGTCTCAATCCTAAGATTGTAAGATACTGTCAGGAGAAGGGTGTACCGATTACTCCGGGTACCAGCTGCCCTACAGACATTGAGACAGCACTTGAGCTTGGTCTTGAGACAGTTAAGTTCTTCCCAGCTGAGCAGTCAGGCGGTATCGCAAAGATTAAGGCTATGGCAGCTCCATATACAAATGTTACATTTATGCCTACAGGCGGTATCTCTGCTAAGAATTTAAAGGACTACCTTGACTTCCCTAAGATTGTTGCATGTGGCGGCTCCTGGATGGTAAAGGGTGACCTCATTGAGGCAGGCGAGTTCGACGAGATTAAGCGTCTCACCAGAGAGGCTGTAAATACTATGCTTGGCTTCGAGTTCAAGCACCTTGGTATTAATTGTGAGAATGAAGAGCAGGCTATGAAGACAGCTCAGATGTTTGGCAGATTCTTCGGCTTCGAAGTAAAGCCCGGCAATTCTTCTATCTTTGCTAGCTCATCCATCGAAGTAAACAAGTCCATGGGACCTGGTCGTCTTGGTCATATCGCTATCGGTACCAATTACATCGAGAGAGCCATCTACCATATGGAGCTTCAGGGCTTCGAGTTCGATAAGGAGTCAGCTCTTTACAAGAATGGCAAGATGGTAAGAATCTATCTTAAGGATGATTTCGGCGGCTTCGCAGTACATCTTGTACAGAAATAGGACGAAATAAAACAAGGTAAATAAAAGAAGATGGTGCGCGAATTTATTCGCATGCACCATCTATTTTATTTACCGCCTAAAACGCCACGAGATGAAGCGATTTTGCGCAAGCAAAAGAGCGGGAATCGAGTGGTGTTTTAGAGCAGGGCGAGAGCAGCGAAGCTGCGGAGCACTGCGTGTTTTATTTCGTCCGTGGAGGGCCAAAGCGTATTATGGACGTGTAAATCCGCCAGCTGACATTTTATTATTCATTGAGCCCATGTCACTAATTGTAATGTCGGAAGCATCAATTTTGTCGGAGGCATTTTGCAAGGAACTGATGCAGGACAGGGAGCCGTCAAGTTGAGCACGAATGCTTTCTGCACGCAGATTGCAGAATTCCAGCAAGGTCTCATAGGCTTTATCAAATTCGGTAACACTGTAAAAAGCAGAGGGGTCATTTTCTACATACGGACGAATCATTTCATATACACGCTGTAATTCGGCAGCAAATGCTCCGGATTCGAAATAATTCGTAATCAGTTCATCAAAAACCTCATGATAAGCAGCCAGATAATCTTTGTTGGAATAAATAACGTTCCAAATGGGGCGTGAACTTGTCGTTGCGCCGGAAAGAGGGGAGTCAATGCCTGTGTTAATCAAATCGGTAGCATTGCTACTGCCGGTGTTTCCACCTGAAAATCCGCCAAAAGCAAGATTATAATCCCAGGGAATCATTGTAAGTTGCCCATCATTTTCTGAAAGATAGTAGTTGTGAAGCATATTACCGGTATAACTGTCGTAATTAAGGGTAAAATTATGAGCTACAAAATAACTGATTAGTTGTTTAGCATCAATCGCGGAGGTTTGGCCTTCTGAGAGCTCTTTAAGGGCTTTGATCAGGCGTTCTTTGTCCGAATCCGTTATTTTGTTTACGGCATTATCAAAGATGGCGGAATAACTGTCGAAATTGTCGTCGGTGTAGGCCAGGTCAGTTCCGGAAGAAACACCGGACATGCCGCCAAACCCGCCGAAGCCGCCAAACTCGCCGCTTTCCGGCATGTTACCATTACCCGGAAAGTTGCCATTGTCCGGGAAGGTACCATTACCCGGAAAGTTACCATTACCCGGGAAGGTACCATTGTCTGGGAAGTTACCACTGTCCGGAAGATTGCCATTGGTAGGGAAATTGCCACCACCGGGGAAGTTGGTTTCGCCGTTATTAACATCATTTCTATTGCCGACATTGTTCAGTCTGTCAGTCTCCGGCTTGTAGAGAATGCTGTCATCGTCATAACGGTCCAAAAAGCTGTCATCGACTTCCTCTATAGCAAGATATAGTCCAAATTCTTTTCCATTTACACAGAGCTGAACAAAACTGGTGAGAGGAGTCTCTACGCCTACTTCCCTGAAAATTTCATAACTAAGATAATCCTTCATATAAGTGGCATCGGCGTAGATATTATTGAGGTTCAGTTTGTCCAGGCCGTAGTAGGTCTGTCCGTCATTGAATTTTCCGAAATTCAGTTTGAAACTGTATCTGTCACTGTTGGGGTCGCCTGCAACTGAGGAGAGACTGGTATTGCCTTTTGTGGAAAAGGATACCTCGCTGAAAGTTTCACCGTCAATGACGACGGTGGTGTGGTATTTGGTTTTTTCGGTGGGGTGAGCCAAAAGGTCTGTCCAATCCTCATCGGTAATGGAAATATTGATTACATGAACGTAGCTTTGATCAAAAAGCTTGGATGAATAATCAGAGCTGCTTTCTTTTTCTCCGTATTGATAATTGAGATTTACAGCAGGGATGGAGGGATCAAGCTCCGACAAGTCCTCGGTAACGCTGTTGCCTGGGAAGTTGACGCCCGGACGATTACCCTGGAAATTGGGGAATTGCGGGTCCTGGCCAATGTTTTGGTTCGGAGTAGGTGCTCCGGTGACTTCAGGTGTACCGGTGGCGTCA
>JAZUFN010000155.1:0-2069 GCA_045640725.1 Lachnospiraceae bacterium | reverse complement strand
TTCTCCCTCTTTCCCTATTCTTCCCCTATTACCGTCACTATGGTCATATCATGGCCCAGGGCCTGCAGGAGCCTACCAAATACGTCCTTCGCAGCTATGCGCAGGGTACTGGTGTTGATGCAGGGGTGGCAGCCGATATAGTCGGATGTCATAAGGTCACGGTCTACCAGGAGGCGTACTGCGTGGGTCTCGTCGTTCATAAGGCCCAAGACGCTGACGGAGCCGGGAGTAATGTCCAGGTACTTTTCCATGTATTCGCTCTCTGCAAAGCTGAGGCGGGCGCAGCCCAGCTGGCCGGAGAGCTCCTTGGTCTTGAAGACCTTGTCGCCGGGCATCATGAGGAGGTAGAACTGGGTATGCTGGCGATTGCAGAGGAAGAGATTCTTGCAAATAGCTGTGCCCAGGGTCTCCTCTATAGCCAGGCAGGCCTCCATGGTATCGGCAGCCTCGTGGTCCACCCTGTAGTACTCCACGCCCAGGGAGTCCAAAAGGTCGTAGCATCTGTTTTCCTTGGGGAGTCTGTGACCTACGTCCTCGGGACGTCCTTTATATAGAATCATGTGTGTTTCCTCCTGTGTATACTCTGCATGGTATCATACCATTTTTCCCCTTGATGTAAAGACCTACTTATTCCACTTGGTCCTGGACTCCCAGAGGCCTATGATGTGCTCATCGTCCAGGGGCAGGTATACTTCGCAGTTCTGGTCAGTGCCGGCGAAGTTCATGTCCGGGCTGTAGGCAGGCTTGTAGGTGTATTCACGTATGGTATCGGAGATGGCCAGGCCTTCCTCACTCTTCATACTGATCTCGGTAGTGCTGCCGTCGGGATGCTCCAGGATATAGAGGCCTACTGTAGTATCTGCATAGACCATAGACTGGCCCTTAAATGGATGGGGCAGGTAGGCGTCGTCACCGTAAGCGTCCAAAAAGTAGTATCTGTATTTACTGTAGCTGTCAGCCTCGGTGTATTCCTGGATCAACAGAGTCCTCTTTTTATCAAAGCCGATGCTGCCCAGACCGTACTGAGTGCCTGTCATGGACTTTAGGCTCCCCTTGCCGGTCTCGTCCTCTACATAGATCAGCAGGTCATTGAATGTGGTCCTGTCCTTGCGGCCCATGTCCATCTGAACATAATACTCATAGATATCATCATGATTCAGGTCGAAAAAATCAAATTTGTTTTTTAAGTTACCGCCCACCTTGTCACGCATCAGCTGATTGGCCCTTCTTTGGGTCTCTATCTGTGCTGCAGTGGGGCCTGCCTGCTCATCTGTCTTGTCATCTTCCGGCTGTGTGGCAGGTGTAGCTTCCGGCTGTGTGACGGCCGGGGTGTTTTTATGGTTGTCCACATTTTCGTTTTTCACAGGTGTTTTTGTAGTGCTTGTATCTGCAGCCTCTCCGCAGGCTGCCATGGTCATAGCCATAGCCATTATCATCCATATAAGTATTCTTCTTTTCATAATTTTCATCATCCTTTTATTTATAGTATTCGTACCCCGGCTTCGTCAGGGTGTAGTCTGCGGCATCCTTGTAGCTGCCTCCCCATTCATCATATATCTTGTATTCTATGTGGATATGCGTGCTGTCCTGCACCGTGACGGTGATGGGGCTGCCGCTGCCTCTATAGTCAAATGTCAGCAGATTGCCCTCATTTTTCACCAGCTCTGCATCGCTCCAGCCTATGTCGCGCTCCTTGATAAATTCGTATTCGGCGCCTTCTGTATAGCCGTCACTGGTTGCTATCCAAAAGAGGCGTCCTGCAGCATCTGTCCACTCGCCTATAAGGCTGTCTATTTCTATCTTGCTTTCCGGTGGTATCTGGTTTTCCGGATCTTTTTCCTTATCCTTATGCGGCTTCCGGTCCACTGTATCCTCTACCCGGGCCTGCCTATAGATAAAGATACCCGCTACGCCTGCGCCTCCGGCTACTGCTATAACGCCCGCAAAAATCATGGCTTTGGTAGCGGTGATGCGGACCGCCATGCCGGCTTTCGCTCCCGCTCCTATCTGCATAAGCGGTGTAGGTGTCAGCCCCAGCTCACTGCAGCAGCCCTTGTACACCTTTTCCG
>JAZUFN010000154.1:0-2371 GCA_045640725.1 Lachnospiraceae bacterium | reverse complement strand
CCTCCTTCTGGTCTTATGGGCCCTCCTTTGTATGGAGAGCAAGGAATAAATAAACTCGTCACGGAGTAACATTCTACCACTCCGTGACGAGGAAGTCAAGCCTTTTTCTTTAAATTGTACATCTTTTTCGCACAATTCACTTTTTTAAAATGTCCTCTCGCACTCTACCACTTGTTTTCTTACCTTACTGATATGACCATCATCGCAGCAGTCATCTTCTTCAACTACCTTTGCTGCTACCTGCTTTGGGCTCTTGTCAATAGCTTCACCCAGGCCCAGCATCTCCGACTTAAAGGTAATGTCGCTGGCTGCAGATACAAGCTCTGTAGGAACAACAATCTTTGTGGCACGTCCATCACCCAGTGCCTTAAGAGCATCAAGCTTTTTAAGTGTCAGAACAGAATTATCCATCTGTGCGGCCTTCAGCATCTCAATACCACGAGCCTCAGCTTCATATACCAGGCGGATGGACTCAGCCTTACCGGTAGCTCTGGCGATAGCAGCGTCTCTCTCAGCCTCAGCCTTCAGTACCATAGCCTGCTTGTCACCCTCTGCTCTGGTAACGGAAGCTGCTCTGTGAGCCTCTGCCTCAAGGAGAGTCTGTCTCTTTTCACGCTCTGCCTTCATCTGCTTCTCCATGGCATTCTGAATGTCCTTTGGAGGAATAATATTCTTAAGCTCTACACGACCCACCTTGATACCCCAGGGATCTGTGGCATCATCCAGGATAGCCTGCATCTTGGCATTTACCATATCACGGGAGGTAAGAGTCTCATCCAGCTCCAGGGCACCTACCAGATTTCGAAGAGTGGTAGCTGTAAGATTGCCGAGAGCGATGATAGGATTCTCTGCACCGTATGTGAAAAGCTTGGGATCCACTACTCTGTAGGAAACTACAGTATCAATCTGCATTGTAACATTATCCTTTGTGATTACCGGCTGAGGTGGGAAGTCTGCCACCTGCTCCTTCAATGATACTCTTTTTACAATCTTCTGGAAAAAAGGAATCTTGAAGCGAAGACCGCTATCCCATGTACCTGAATACTTTCCTAAAAGCTCTGTTACGTAATTCTGTGACTGAGGTACTACCTTCAGACAGCTGATTACAAGCAAAATCAGAAGTGCTGCAATAATATAACCGATATACTCCATAACTCATACTCCTTTTCTCGCCCCTTACAGGCGATACATTTTTTATATATCCATCATAAAGCAAACGCTGTCCTTTTTAAACCTCTTTGTCAGCGATTTAACAGCCGTTTTTTCACTTTAATGACAGTATAGATTCTTTAAAGCACTCCGCACAGGGCAAGTACTATAACAATGACACCGAGGATTATTCTGTAATAACCGAATATCTTGAAGTCATGTTTTTTCACATAGCTCATAAGTGCCTTCAGTGCAAAAAATGATACCACGAAAGAAACCACCGTACCGATGGCAAGAATAGCTGCCTCCATTCCGGCAAATCCTGTGCCGTCTGCCAGGAATTTTACCGTCTTTAAGAGGCTGGCCCCCAGCATTACGGGGATAGCCAGGAAAAATGTGAATTCGGCTGCCGCAGTACGGGATACCCCGATAAGCAGTGCCCCGATAATGGTAGCTCCTGACCTGGACGTACCCGGAAATACTGCTGCCAGCACCTGAAAAACACCGATTAAAAGAGCTGTCAGCCAGGTAATCTCTGCCACCGAGTTGATGCGGGGCGTTTTACCTTTATTGATAGTCTCCACTACAATAAAGAGTATACCAAATACTATAAGTGCCACTGCTACGCTGGGGGGATTGTAGAAAAGCTCTTCGCAAATATCGTCAAAGAGCAGACCTACTATGGCAGCCGGCAGACAGGCTACTATAATCTTTGCCCACATAAGCCAGATATCAGTTTTGAAAACATGGGTCTGACCAAGTCTTTCTCTTTCGGACTTTCTAAAGGCAAATGGCCAAATCTTCCAGAAGAAAAGTACCACTACCGCCAGTATAGCCCCCAGCTGAATCACCACGTCAAACATGTCGAAAAAGCCTTCTGACACATTATCAAAGGGTAATAAAGCTTCCGCTATAATGAGGTGACCTGTGCTGCTGACCGGCAACCACTCAGTGATACCCTCAATAATACCGTAAATAACGGCTTTTAATAAATCAAGCATAATTTTCCCTTTCGTAAACATATTATACTTTCTCAATTATAGATAATATCTCCGCTTTTGTAAAGAATGTGTCAGGGGGAGATAGCGTCAAGTTTTATTCGGAAAATGAAACGAAAATTGTCCCTTAAGAAAAAACAGATGGTAGATTTAATCGAACCAGCCATATCATACTATATTTGCTTTGCAGCGACAAGTTATAAATATCGCAAACAAACCATAGG
>JAZUFN010000153.1:0-6539 GCA_045640725.1 Lachnospiraceae bacterium | reverse complement strand
GACGTGCTTTTTTCCAAGGGCGGATTTGTGTCCGTGCCGGTAGTTTTTGCAGCCAAGCACAGAAGGGTGCCGGCTATCATCCATGAGTCGGACATGACTCCGGGCCTGGCCAATAAGCTTTGTATTCCAAGGGCCAAAAAGATATGCTGTAATTTCCCTGAGACTGTAGAGCATCTGCCGGAGGGGAAAGCTGTTCTTTCAGGATGTCCTATCAGAAAGGAACTTTTCCAGGGCTCCAGGGAAAAAGGCTTGGCTTTTGCAGGCTTTGATGGTTCCAAGCCGGTGCTTTTGGTAATGGGGGGATCTACCGGTGCATTAAATGTTAATCGCGCTATATGGGAGGTATTGCCACAGCTTTTGGAAAGCTTTGATATTATTCATTTGTGTGGCAAGGGTAAGACCAATAACGAGCTACCGGATACCCCGGGTTACAGACAGTATGAGTATATAGGTAGGGAACTTCCGGATATTTTTGCGGCAGCGGATCTGGTAGTATCCAGAGCCGGAGCCAATGCCATCTGTGAGCTGCTGGCCCTTAAGAAGCCCAATATTCTTATTCCGTTAGGCCTGCAGGCTTCGCGCGGTGACCAAATACTGAATGCAGAGTCCTTTGCTAAGCAGGGATTTTCAGTGGTTTTACATGAGGAGACCATGACACCTCAGCAGTTTTTGCAGTGTGTAGGTATTACCTATCAGGACAGACAACGATACATTATGGCCATGGCTCGCAGCAATCAGAATGATGCCATAGAGACCATTATTGATTTGATAAAGAAGTATTAGTATTAATAGGGGGGTAATATGGGTTACACAGCCCTTTACAGAAAATTCCGCCCGGACACTTTTGACAGCGTCTGTGGTCAGGACCATATTGTTACCACCTTGAAAAATCAGGTGAAAGCGGGACGTATAGGCCATGCTTTTCTTTTCTGCGGGACCAGAGGTATCGGTAAGACTACGGTGGCCAAGATTCTGGCCAAAACAGTGAATTGCGAGACGCCTGTAGACGGCGGTCCTTGTGGAGAATGTGCCATGTGTAAGGCTATTGCGGCCGGCACATCCATGAATGTTATTGAAATCGATGCAGCCTCCAACAATGGCGTGGATAATATCCGTGAAGTTATTGAAGAGGTTAAGTATTCTCCGACCGAAGGAAAATACAAAGTATATATCATCGATGAGGTGCATATGCTTTCCATAGGAGCCTTTAATGCCCTTCTGAAGACTCTGGAAGAGCCGCCATCCTATGTTATCTTTATTCTGGCCACTACCGAGCCTCAAAAAATACCTATCACCATTTTATCCAGATGTCAGCGATATGACTTTAAGAGAGCTACAGCTACTGATGTGGCTGCCCGTTTGCGGACCCTGGTGGATGCAGAGGGGATAGAGGCTGAGGATAAGGCTTTACGATATATAGGTACCGTGGCAGACGGTTCTTTCCGAGATGGCATCAGCCTTTTGGATCAGTGCATATCCTTCTATCTGGGCGAAGCACTGACCTATGATAAGGCTTTGGAAGTGCTGGGGACAGTGGATGTCTCTGTATTTGGAGGATTGATGAAGTCCATCCGTACGGGGGATACGCCTGCGGCTCTTAGAATCATAGATGACTGTATCAATAAAGGACGGGAGATATCACTCTTTGTTTCGGATTTCACTTGGTATTTGAGAAATCTTATGGTGTCCAGAGCTACCGGTCATCCGGAGGAGTGCCTGGATATACCTACAGACTTCATGTCAGATTTTGTGAATGAAGTAAATGCCAATACAGCAGAGGAAATAGCCAGACTGATTCGTATTATGTCAAAGCTTTCCAATGACCTGAGGTACGCAGCACAGAAAAGAGTTTTGGTCGAGGTAGCAATTATAAAGATGTGCCATCCGGAGGCAGAAGGTGACTTGGAGGCAGTCAACAGCAGGATTACCCGCATTGAAGAAAAAATAGAGTCAGGTGATATAAATGTCAGAGCGGGGAACATGTATAAGTCAGGCACAGCAGATAATCAGACTGCAGAAGAAGAAAAGCCTGTAGAGTATACAAAAGCGATACCGGAAGAAGTGCAGGAGATAGTGCAGAACTGGCCTGCAGTCATTAAAAAATGTCGTGGCATGGTGAGAGAGGCCTTACAGATGGCCAAGGTTTCCATTACCGATAATGACAAAATTCTGCTGGTGGTACAGGATAAGTTGGATGCTATGTGTCTCTGTAATAATGAAGGCAATAAGAGTGAGCCGGTGGCAGAAGCCATTGCCGAGATTACTCAAAAGCTGGTAGAAGTTCAGGTTAAGTGCGTGGAGAACCAAAAGCAGGCAAATGAGTATCCTGACCTTCAAAAAATAGTAAAAATGAAAATTAAATTCGAAGATTAACAGATACAAAGGAGATTTAAAAATGGCTAAACGTGGTGGATTTCCTGGCATGGGTATGCCCGGTAATATGAACAATCTTATGAAGCAGGCTCAGAGAATGCAGCGTCAGATGGAACAGCAGCAGGCTGAAGCAGCAGAGAAGCAGAAGGCTTTGGAGGAAAAAGAATTCAAGGCTACTGCCGGTGGATCTGCAGTAACAGTAACAATGAATGGTAAATTTGAGGTGCTTTCGGTAGCTTTGGCACCTGAAGCAGTAGATCCCGATGATATCGAGACATTACAGGATCTTATTGTAGCAGCTACAAATGAGGCAATTAAGCAGATTGTTAAAGAGAGCGAAGAGATTGCTCAGAGCGCTCAGATGAACCTTCCCGGAGGATTCGGATTCTAAATGGATTACTATAGCAGCCAGATCAACAAGTTAATAGAGACCTTGTCCGGGCTGCCCGGCATAGGTACGAAGTCGGCTCAACGCCTTGCTTTTCACATTATCAATATGCCGGAAGAAGAGGTTAAGCGTATAGCAGATACAATGCTGGCAGCACGCTCCAACGTACGCTACTGTAAATGTTGTTGTACACTGACGGATGACGAGCTGTGCCCTATCTGTAAGAGTCCTGAGAGGGATAAAAAAACTATTATGGTGGTGGAAAATTCCCGAGACCTGGCAGCTTACGAAAAGACCGGCAGATACAAGGGAGTATATCATGTGCTTCATGGTGCTATTTCCCCTATGTTAGGTATAGCACCTTCAGATCTTAAGATTAAGGAGCTCATCCTCCGGCTTAAAGAGGATGTAAACGAGGTAATAATTGCCACAAATTCAGGTATAGAAGGCGAGGCAACTGCCATGTATATCGGAAAGCTCATCAAACCAATCGGAGTGAAGACCACTCGAATCGCTTCAGGAGTTCCTGTTGGTGGGGACTTGGAGTATATTGATGAGGTCACACTTCTTCGTGCACTTGACGGCAGGACAGAACTTTAATGCAGAACTGAATTTCAGATTCAGAAAGGACCCGAGATGGAAAGTAATATCTTAAATGCAGGGGTAGCTGAGCTTACTGCACTTAGAGAAAGAATTACCAAGCTTGAGCAGGAAAAAACACATAACGAAGAGATACTAAAACAGATAGCGTCCCTTCAGAAGGAAGCGGATAAAAAGCGTAAGGCAATGAACGATGAGATTGAGACTACGCTGAAAAAACGAAAGGATGCTATTGAAGAGAATTTCGATGGACAGATTGCCGCTCTGAATAAGGAACTGAAAAAAATAAGAGCTGATCGCCAAAAGGAGAAGGAAAACCTGGTATCGGACAAAGTAGTGGCTGAGACTGCTGACCTACGAGAGGAAGTAAAGGCTATTAAGCACGATATTAAAGTCCTTATCGGTGAGAAGAAACTTCCTTTTGTTACCAAGTACTGGGCATTTTACGCGCTCTTTATGCCTAAGAGTGCCATGGAGATTGTTTTTTCAATTATTTTCTTTATTCTTGCCTTTATGTTACTACCGGTAGGAGTGTCTACTCTTCTTGATGGAGCTCTTTTTGGAGAGACCTGGACTCCCGCTATCATTTATATGCTGGATATTCTTCTTTTCGGCGGGGCATATATGCTGATTAATAACCTTGTGAAGGATAAAAACCGCGACGAGTTAAAAGCTATCAGCGAGATGAGAGTTCGTATCCGTCTTAAGAATCGAGAGATAAAACTGGTAAAAAGAGGTATTGAGAAGGATACTGATGAAAGCGCATATAACTTGGAAGCTTTCGACACAGAGATTCACAATAAAGAGGATGGAGTAAGACGCCTGGAGACAGAGAGGAAGGGCGCGCTTAATGACTATAACAGTAATATCAGACCTGCTCTCATCGAAGAAATTCAAGGCAGACTTCAGCCGGATATTGATGCTCTTAAGAAGCAAATAGATGAGCTTCAAAATGAGCAGAGAAAGCTGGCAGATTTCCTGAAGGAAGAGACCATTGAGCTCACAAAGAACTACGAGCCTTACCTGGGCAGAAGCAACATGAATGAGGCATCTTTGCTGAAAATGGAGTCTTTTATCAATGAAGGCAAGTCCGGCAACGTAGGCGAAGCATTGGCTCTTCTCAGTGATGATGGCAAGCAGGCAGATAAAGCAGTAGCTAATGATAAGTCTGAATAATCGAATGAAAAACGAATATGGGGGAAAAGTCTATCGCCTGGCTTTGGATGCAGGGCTTACCTGCCCAAACCGTGATGGTACTCTTGGGGACCGGGGATGTATTTTCTGTTCTGCAGGCGGCTCAGGAGAATTTGGCGGTGATAGACGATTACCCATTAAGGAACAGTTGGCAGCAGGTAAGGAAATAATCAGGAAAAAAGTTCCCGGCTGCCGCTTTTTCATAGCCTACTTCCAGGCTTTTACCAATACATACGGAAAAATTGATTATTTGGAAAAAATATACAGGGAGGCTGCTGATGATTCGGAGGTAGTGGTGGTTTCCATAGCTACCAGACCGGACTGCTTGGGGAAAGAGATAATCAAGCTTCTTGCTGATATCAACAAAATAAAGCCTGTATGGGTGGAGCTGGGACTTCAGACTTCCAAGGAGACTACAGCTGCATTCATCCGTAGGGGCTATAGGAATAATGTATATGAGGAAGCGGTCGCAGCCTTACACGAGGCCGGCATAGAAGTTATTACGCATGTTATTTTAGGTCTGCCCGGAGAGAGCAGAGAGGATATGCTGAATACTTGCAGATATGTTGCGAAAAACCATAGCGAAGGTATAAAACTTCAGATATTGAATGTGCTAAAGGGTACGGATCTGGCCGACTACTACTATGAACACCCCTTTCACATTATGGATTTGCAGGAATACAAAGAGCTGTTAAGAGCATGTCTGCAGGTGTTGCCTGAAGACATGACTATTCACAGACTTACGGTTGACGCGCCTAAGAAGATTTTAATAGAGCCACAGTGGGTGGCCGATAAGAAAAAAGTAGTAAATGCATTGAGAGATTTGACTGAATGATTAAAAAATTCAAGAAAAACTTAAAATGGATAATCATAACCCTGGTGGTCATTGGGGCACTATCTGCAGGTGCCTGGTTTGGGTATCGTCTCTTTTTCGGTACTTTTTCCGGAATGAATACCAGGTCAGAGGTAGTAATCACTGATCAGGAGCCATATCTGACTGCGGGAAACAAGACAGTCATTTTCTGTACTCCCAATGGACTTAAGGCGTATAACAGTGAAGGGAAAGTGCAAGTGGAAGCGGCCTACGAAATGGAAGATCCTATTGCTTCTGCCAGGGGTTCATTTATCGCTGTGGCTGCAGCAGGTGGCAAGCAGGTTCAGGTGATTCCTGGGAATGGCGTAGTTTATCGCTATGATGTCACTTTTCCCATCATGAAAATCTGTGCAGCTACCCAGGGTGTGACAGCTGTTATGCTGGATGCCGGTAATAAGGATATAATCGAAGTAAGGGATAAAGAGGGCGGGCTTCGAGTACAGATAGGGACAGACACTCGTCAGGATGGTATTCCTGTGGATATGACTCTGTCACCGGATGGAAAAAAGCTGGTGAGTATGTATGTGAGCTTTGATGGAGATGAAATATTATCCAAAGTCACTTTTTATAACATGTCGGATGTAGGGAAAAACTACGTGGACAACATTGTCGGACAGTACAAATTCCCCAATGAATTGGTCTGGGATGTGGAGTTCCTGGGCAATGATACCGTGGCAGTTATGCTTTCCACAGGTATAAAAATATACTCCATGAAAGAAATACCTAAAAGTATAGCTGAAATTAAGGCCGATGGCACTGTCGTAGATGCGGTAATGACAGATGGCGGAATAGCTATGGTGGTGGAAAAGGATGGCACCAAGGACTTGCTCTTTTATAGCATATCCGGCCATATGGAGAGGAAAATAGCAGATATAAGGGACTATAAAAAAATGTATTATAATGGTTCCGAGGCAGCATTACTGGGCAGCCAAAATCTTACCATTTACAGAAAGAATGGCACCTGTAAGCTGGACATGGAACTGACACAAAGTATTGATAGTATCTTTTTTGGGGAGAAAAACAGATACTTTCTGGTGTCACCGGGGAAAATAAAAGTAGTAGAGGTTAAGTAATGGAAATGAAAAAAAGAATAATAAGTATTATGGCCAC
>JAZUFN010000152.1:0-2059 GCA_045640725.1 Lachnospiraceae bacterium | reverse complement strand
CCAGCTCTTCTGCCAGCATTTTGGCATAAAGCTTGGCTCCGGTAAAAGTAAGATGAGTATTGTCTGCCTTGCCTTCCGGGAAATTCTCCCATACACCGGCATCAAAATTCATATACCACTGTCTGCTCTTTTCCTGGCCGGCTGCTTCTATTGCCATGCCCGTTTTATAAGTCATATCAATAAAAGCAACATTTTCTTCCTCTGCCACATCCTTCATAGCGCGTACATAATTACCATGAGAATATACAAGAATGCCGTTCTGGTCAAAGCCTCTTCTCTCAATAGGTGAGATAAGTAGAGGTATAGCCTTATTTTTTCTGGCCACCTGAATATAAGTTTTAAGATTGGCTTTAAATGTAGTAAAAGGCTCGGTATAACGAAGAGGATCCTGACTCTTTTCATCGTTATGACCAAACTGGATGAAAAGGAAATCACCTTTTCCTATCTCCATGTCAATACGCTTAAGTCTGCCCTGATCAATAAAGCTTTTGGTGCTCCTGCCATTGATGGCATGATTCATCACTTTTACGTCCGGGCTCAGGTAAAGCGGTAACATCTGACCGATACCGGTCTCAGGGTAAACCAGATAAGTCTTCTGAGCCACCGTAGAATCTGATGCGTAAAAAATATGTCTGATTTTGGGCTGTTTATCCATAATATACTCCCAAAACTATCTGATGTCTGTCATAGCAACGCCATCCATATCATCGAATGCCTGATTCTCACCCACCATACCCCAAATGAAGGTATAATTTCTGGTGCCGCATCCGCTATGAATAGACCATGAAGGAGAAATAACAGCCTGCTCATTTCTCATAACAATGTGACGTGTCTCTGTAGGCTCGCCCATGTAATGGAATACGCAGTCGTTTTCACCCATCTCAAAATAGAGATAAACTTCCATTCTTCTGTCATGTGTATGGCAAGGCATAGTGTTCCAAACAGTGCCCTCTTCCAGATGAGTCATACCCATAACCAGCTGGCAGGACTCTACCTGACCGGGCAGGATGTACTTGCAGATAGTTCTGTGATTTGCATCCTGAAGAGTACCAAGCTCTACTTTATTGCAGTCCTTAACGATAACTACACCGTCCTCTGCTACGCCTTCAGGCTTAATGAGAACTGTAGGATAGGACTTGTGAGCAGGTGCGGAATTCAGATAAAACTTTGCAGGACATGCAGCATCCTTGGACTCAAAGGAAATGTCCTTAGCTCCCATGCCAATGTACATACCTTCTTTATACTCAAGAGTATAAGCCTTACCATCAATATTGATAACACCGGTACCACCTATATTGATAACGCCCATCTCACGTCTCTCAAGGAAGTATTCTGCTCTGAGCTCATCGCCGGCAGTAAGTACCAGAGTCTTACCAACAGGAACAGCTGAGCCTGTAATAATTCTGTCGATATGGCTGTAAACAAGCTTAATTTCGTTCTCGCCAAAAAGATCATCAATTAAAAACTCCTCGCGAAGTCTGTCTGTGTCATAATGCTTCACGTCTCTGGGTGATGCTGCTGTACGTAATTCCATTTTTTATCCTCATCTTTCCTGAGTGCATGTAAGCACTCACATACTTGATATATTCTATCATTTATAATCAATAATATCAACTTTCAAAAACACAGAAAGTTTGCCAATTTGATTACTATAATCAAAAGCCGGGATTCACTCACACTATAATCAAAACCCGGGATTCACTCCCGGGTTTTGAAAGGCCGCAATGTGGGGTGTAGGGGCCTCCATATTGCGGCCTTTATTCTTTGTAAAAATCCAAATGAAATGACACCGTCATTTCATTTGAAGCGAGCACTTTAGTGCGAAGCGTTTAGCGCTGTACTCTTCCTGAAGCATCGCCGCCGGCAAGTGTCTCAACCTCTTTACGAGTAACCAGGTTGAAATCGCCAGGGATAGTGTGCTTAAGGGCAGAAGCTGCTACACCATACTCAAGAGCAGCCTTGAAATCCTTACCATCTACCAGACCGCAGATAACGCCTGCTGCGAAGGAATCGCCACCGCCTACGCGGTCAACGATTGGATGCAGGTTGTACTTTCTTG
>JAZUFN010000151.1:0-2260 GCA_045640725.1 Lachnospiraceae bacterium | reverse complement strand
CAAGGGCTTGAGCCATATGGTACTCAAAAAACAGCAATGCAAAAATTTAGAAATAGCAGGTAAAAGTTGACACTGAGAAACGGCGCTGTGTCACTGTATCGGATTGAATTTATACTGCTCCATTACGCAGTACTCGCTCTTCACAAAGCTTCGTACCTCCGCTGCCGGGCGATAGGTAAAGGTGGTATAGCCGCCTACCGGGTCCAGCTTGCTCTCATCCACGTCCACCCTGATAAGGCCCCGAGACCTGAGACTATCATATTCTTTCTTTGTCAGCAGCATGAGATTGAGATAGTCGGTCTCTGCTGCGCCAAAGCGTCCTTGGTTCGTAGGCACATCCAGATAGCATATCATACCGGTCAGCTCCTCTTCCAGAAGATAGCAGTCCAGCATAGCGCCCTCACTGATATCGGGCGTAGAGGCAGTCACCTTATCCAGCACTTTGTAGCGTACCTTGTACCAACCGGTCACTTTCTCCTCGTAATGCTCCCAATCAAAGTCAGGAGTAATCTCTACTCCCTCAACCGTGGGAAAAACTTCGTAGACGTAGCTGTCCTGATAGTAGTAGTCTGCAGTATACATCATGGTCGCAAAGTGATATCCCAGATCCACCCGCACAGGTGCCTCTGTGGGTGCCGGGGTATCCGTCGCCACAGGCTCTGACGGTGCCGGCGCCGAGGTATCTGTAGCTGCAGGCTCTGAAGGTGATGGTGCCGGGGTATCTGTAACTGCAGGCTCCGGTGGAGCTGTAGGATCTGCAGACGCTTTTCCACAAGCAACATAGGTCATCATTATCAGTACAAATATCAACGTAAGAGTATGTCTTTTCATAGCCGGTCTTTATATCTCCTTCGTAAGAAAAATATCCTTATTGCGTGAATCGCTTACGCGCACGTAATAAGGATATCTAAGGATACACTGTGTGTCAATTAAGGAAGTGTAAAGAATGGAGTGGGAGCAACTTGACTTTTAATTAAGAGGGTAACAATTTCACCATCAGCCCTCGTTATTGCTCATGCTTGTACTATATCCTACCACTCTATTTCTTCCGGATACTCCAGCTCAGGATCATGGAGCTCGTGGATACTGCAGCCATGCACTCTGGCCGCATACTCCAGCTCGCTGCGCATAGTACTGTATCCACTGGGCTTCTGTATGAAACGCTTGGCTATATTTTTCAGCTTATCCCTTCTCTTGTCCGGCGCCGTCTTTAGGTACTCTACATTGCATTTATCCACATACTGGGTAGAGTAATTCATAAAAACAGCTCCGTACTGACGCTCCTTAAATCGTATGATTTTCTCCAGCTCAGAATCCCCGATACAGTCTGCCAAGGCCTCCAGTATCACTGCAGAAAGAGTATCTACAACAGCCCTATCTTTATGGTAATAGGCATACTTATGAGCAGGAACGGTAGCCATTTCTTCCTGTTTTTTACTTCTCTGACCATACTCGTACCTGGACCAGCCATATATCTCCGGAACCGACAGGGCTACAAAAACAGCCTCCGGGAACAGCACGTCCACTGCGAAGTGTACCTCTGCACGTGGCAATACCTTCGAATGCCACTTCATCATCTCATCATGGACTCCATTATCCACCAGCTTTATGTCTCTGTCTCCCATATAGGCATGTCTGATGTCATAGCAGATTCCCAGAAGACGATTTTTGACGCCCCAATAGAAATCCTTGTAGTCCTCTTCCATGCCTGTAATTCTATGAATGCTATCTACCAGCTGGGAAAAATCATCATAATCCCCTTCTATGGTGATACCTGTGAGGTTTGCTGTAGGTTTTGCTGAAATCATGTTCATTTCTCCTCGTACTTTTACTCTATGTCGTGGCGGCTACATAAGCCTTCTCAATAGATTGAATTATATTTGTATCGCCCCACTACGCAGTACGGACTATGTCCAGGCTTCGTACTTCCGCTACCGGGCGATAGTTAACAAGGAAGTAACAAAGCCATCTCCATATAGTAGTCAATATTCCATAACAGGTATAATGGTAAGCTCACCGTAGCTGTCTCATCCACAAAATTGACCGCTATATTTTTTAGAGAAGCTTTGCATCCCACCTTGGGCTTGTACTTCTGGCAAAACTGTCGATAGCTTTTGGCCTGAGTATTGGTAGCAGCCTTCACCTCCAGCGGCACAACTTTCCCCTTGAAATCGTAGAGGTAAATAACAGTATTAAGTTCCGTTTTGCAAAAGTAATTTCTGCCGAGTTTATTTTTGCAAGAATTACTTCTGAAACTGTA
>JAZUFN010000150.1:0-27362 GCA_045640725.1 Lachnospiraceae bacterium | reverse complement strand
ATGCAAAGGTAGCAGACGCACTGACGGTAGGCCTGGCACCTGAGCTTTCCAGCTTCAAATTCGGTGACTATTTATTTACTTGCGAAAATATTACAAAGAATCCTAACGAAGTAATACTTGCGGATAACGTAGTGCTTAACGGCTGGTTGCATTTCAAGGGCAATATTACCCTGACCGGCAATTATGATGGCACAGTATCCAAATATGTCACAATGACAGATAACGATGGTTCACAGGTAAGCTATTCTACTCAGACGTCCAGCGGACTCACAAGGTTATTGGCCGCCAGAGGTGTTCCTGTTTCTGTTCCAAAGCTGGGCAGCATAAGAATCTACAGTGATCCTTACGATTCAACGAGCTACCGTGATTTTACAGTAGAAAAGAAAGTACTTAATGCTCCTATTTATGTAAAGGGATTTGCATATATAAAGGGAACCACGGCACTGTATCCGGATATGTTCTATGCAGAGGCCTTTTTTACAGAGCTGTCCATAGAGAATCTAAATAAAATATTCAAGAATCTTCCTACTGAGCTCTGGGATACAGCGGTAACCGGCAGTCTGGCCATTACCAACACCCAGATATGTATGAGTGCTTCTGTTGAACTGTCATACGATGCAGACAGAGATACAGCCAGAAAATTCCAGCTGGGTTCCATTAACCTGCGCATTGATAAGTTTAAGATGGACATCGATACCATCGTGGGTGAGTACAGCCTGGACCTGGAAGTAGGATTAAATGACTTTACGGTAGGCAAATTTACAGTGGGTGGTTTTGGCCTTAGCCTGACAGCCGTACACGGTATTAATACACCTATAGCGATAGAAAGTGTAGAGCTTTCCGCATCAGGAAGCTCCAAGATTAAGCTGGTCCAGACTCCTGTACCTATGTACTTATCAGGGCTTTCCTTTGGCGTGTCTGGTCTGTCCAGCGTACATAGTGCCAAGGACCTTTTGGGATCAACTTTTTCCGGAGGATTTAAGCTTCAGTCTGACGATATAATTTCCAGAGTGCCAAAGAAGGTAAAGAAGCTTTTCAATCTGGACAAACTGATGCTCTTTGAGGTGCCGGATGCCAAGCTGAGTGTGACCTTGCAGAATTTCAATATAAATTTCTCAGCCTCTCTGGAATTCCTGGGCATGAAGGTGGGACAGTGTAAGATCAACATAGGCAATTTTGACTATGAAAGCACTGTACTTAATATTAAGACAGCCGAAAAGGGCGCCAGTGTACAGCTTATGGCCGGTGTTGAAAAAGAGTGGGCCAATCTGTCTATCAAGGCAGAAGGTAATGTAGACCTGACTTTGGGCTATCCTGCCAGCGTATTCTCCATTACCGGTGAGCTGTCCTATGACCTTAACTGGTTTATTTTCTCCTGGGGTAAAGATGTTTATGCAGACATGGGACTGGGAGTTATCTGGAACAGTAATGATGAGGTACAGTTTATCTTTAAGATCTACTACCAGAAGAGTAACGGCAAATACGATGGCTTCAGAATAGATGCATCTCCATCTATGGATGTAAAGAAGCAGAACTATTAATACAGGAGGAAGAAAAGAATGAAAAAGAAAGTTTTATCATTTTTTATCATGCTGCTGATGCTCATATCACTGGCAGCACCATCTATCCGCCTGTATGCTGCACCGGAGGATGAAAACGGTCAGGAGGAGGAAAAGGTCAGGGAGGCCTATTTTGCAGCGATTGAAGAAGGCGACACTTTCCTGGTATATGCAGAATGGGAAAAGACACAGCCTGCAATCAAATTCCGTTCCCCGTCAGGTGCGATTTATGACACTAATGAGAAAAAAGAAGGCACCCATCTCTCTCTGGGAGATGGGCAGCTCTACTATCAGATTGATGAGCCTGAGCCGGGAGACTGGTATGTCATTTATGACAAGAAGGACAATGACACCATAACCATTGACTTGGAAGTGGTAACTAAGCCCATGATCATAAAGGACATAAAGGTAAGCAACATTACGGGATCTGATGCTTTAGTAAGCTTCATGGTAGATTTCCAGGACTATATTGGAGTCAATTACAAGATCTCCATTGCTGCAGGAAATAATACCGGAGAGGTAGTCTACGAGGGATATACTTACACTAATGAGGAAGTAGACGCCAGAGTGGATTTGTCACGTTTTGGCAGCTCTGACAAGTATCGGGTATATATTTACGCTTACTACATGAGAGATGGTGGAGAAATAGGTGAAGGGGCCTTTTCCGATACTTTTTCCTTCAGTAATTCCAATGTAGTGGCTATGCAGACGCCGGTAGCGCTTACTCTTGAGCCGGATTCATTTACAGTAAAGGTGGATCTGGACAGATACTACAACTACGAGTATCTTATTGCCTACTATACTGACAATAAGACTGAGCCGGACTTCTTTATGGAAGTGGAGGATGGGGATAGCAGGAGCATCGATTACGTATATGATGTAAATGCCACTTCCCTCAGAGTAGAAATATCTGAGAAAAGGTATAATGGCGCCTATAGTCTGCCAAAGAAGTATACGATAGACCTGACCAAGCTCCCCAAAATCACATTTGAAGGTGAGGAGCTTACCAATAAGCGCTTTATAGCTTATAGCTACAGCGGATTTGAACCCAAGACCATAATTACCATAGTGGTAAATGAGACCAAGGGCGAGTACATGCTGAGCCTAGCTGACGGTAGTATGACAGCGGCTCTGAATGACAGCTACAATGCGGTGTCTGTAAGCTTTACACAGGCACAGGATGTCACAGTCCTATATAAAACAGAAATATATATGGATATCGAGCCACCTCGTATCTACATGCTGCAGGATTACACAGATGTAAAGGTCTCAGGCAAGTCTTACAACGTCTTGGGTACAGTGACAGGAGCTGACAGCTTTACCATAGGTGGCAAGAATGTTGCTCTTAAAAATGACGGTACCTTCGCCTTTTCGCTGGACCTGAAAAAGGGAGAAAATGTATTCCTGGCAGAGGCTAAAGATAAGGCAGGAAACATTGCAGTATACACTATTACAGTTACTTCTGCAGACCTGGCACCTACACCGACACCGGCAGCGGGAGCTGCAGGGCCGGGTGATAGTTCAAATAGCTCTGAGAAGGGTGCAGGAGCCACGCTTTTAAGCTTTTTGCCGGCGGTAATTGCAGCTTTGCTGGGCATAGCACTGGTTGTGGTAGTGTTGGTACAGGGTAGAAAAGAGAAGGCGAGCAGCCTCTTTGGTAATCTGAGGAAAATCATTATTTTTCTGGGAGCCCTGGGCCTCATATTTACAGGATATTCTACATTTAACTTTGTAAAGACCAATCTGTTTGTGAATTCCACCAAGTTTATTGATCTGGCCTATGAATCCATCGATGAGGCAGGAGAATACTTGCATCAGCTGTCCTTCTGGAAAAATATGACCATTGCGGGAGCTGTGGAGCTGGGAGTATGTGTGGTGGCGATTGTGGTAGTGACCGTTATTGCAAAAGTAAAAAAGAAATAGTATTGTAAAAGCAATAGACGTTTTAGACCGTAATCGATGCAAGGCATTGATTACGGTCTTTGTTGGTTATGTGAGATTACGGAAAATTTAATAATTTGTTTTTAATTTAAATATGCTATATAGGCTATAATAAATGAACATAGGGAGTTATGGCCTAAAAAAGATTACATGGAGATAAGAAATGCATAAGAAATTCGGGTTGTTTGCAATTTTATTTTTGGGGTTATGTATATTTGGAGCATGCGAGAATGCAAGTGATATTAATCAGCCTGGTCCAACCAAACCATCGGAAGCGATAACTTCTACACCTGCCAATACTTCGACTTCTACACCAACCAATACATCAACACCTACTCCTACCATCACACCTACTTCGACTCCAACACCACTGCCGGAAGTTTCCGGTAAAGTGTTAGGTAGCGATGATAATTATATAGAAGATGCTCTGTGTCAGATAGAAGGAGACAGTATAAATATTACCCTTCCCTATAATTTGGATAAGGATGCGCTAAAAAAGTTGAAATTGGAGCTCACTGCTATTGGCGGAAATAATGTTACAGCCACTGAAAAATATGCCTTAGATTTTTCGTTAGGCCAAAGAGATGGTGGAAATATTGATTTTATTTTTGATGATTCGCTAACCTTTAATTATAAGGTTTCTGCATCCAGAAAAAATTACGGAGTGGAGGTTTTAGAGGTTTTTACTGAAAATGAAGCCAAAATAACCACGACTTTAACTTATGTAAACAGTGTAATGCTTCTAAACAACGAAGGTATTTCAGCTAAGATAAAGGGCAGAGGTAATTCCTCATGGGATATGCTTCCTAAAAAGGCCTATAGACTTAAATTTAATGATAAAACAGAAGTTTTCGGCATGAATGATAATAAGGACTGGGTACTGGTATGTAATTATGTAGATGGAAGCCTTATAAGAAATGCTGTGGCATGTGACATAAAGAATGTATTTACCAATCTTACATGGGCACCGGACTTTAGATTTACTGACCTTTATTTAAATGATAAATATATGGGCTTATATACTATCAATGAAAAAATCGAGGATGCTAAAAGCAAGATTAATATTGGCAAAACTCAGTATGATGAAAACGGTAACGTAACAGACATGGGCTTTATTCTGGAATACGGCTGGGACAGAGGTGACGGCAATAATAATACCGGTGACATTTCCGGTAAGGATTATTTTAAAGACCCCTTTAGCAGAACCGTGAATATTAAAGAACCGGAAATAACAAAGGCTTATAGCAAAGAATATTATTATGTGGAGAATTATTATAAAAACTGCATAAAGGCTGCTAAAGACTTAAAGGGCTACGAAGAGCTTATTGACGTGGATGCATGGATTGACTGGCTCTTGTTTAATGAATTTACCTTTAACACAGAGGACTGCTTCTTCAGAAGCCTGTTTGTACATAAGACTGTAGGCGGAAAGCTTATGCCGGGACCTATCTGGGATTATGATACAGCCTTTGGTAATTATATTGATGATATTCCTAATTATGATGGCTGGATAGTTAAGGATGGTGTTATTAAAGGGGCTAGTGGCAGTAATTTTATAGCATATCTCTTAAAAGATAAGGCCTTCCAGCAAAAGGTAAAGGACAGATGGCGGGAGATAAGAGATGAATTATTGGAGGTTTCCTTCGCATCTGTTAAAAATAGAGGAGAGGAAATAAGAATAGCTCAGGCTAATAATTATGCAGTATGGCCCGAGGTTTTTACCGATCCAAGATTCACTTCAACAGCTCTTATATCCGGTACCAGAACCTATGATGGCCAGTTGGATTGGCTATATTGGTTCCTTGAAAAACGCTTCAACTGGATGGATGAGCGCTTGTCATCAGATACTTACATGTTCTATTAATATTTGGGAGAAGATTATGAACGAATCTACAAAGGAATTTTTTAGGCAAAATGATGAAAATGTCAATGCAAAAGTGTGCAAGATTATGCTTTGGCTCACCCTGGCCTTCCCGGTAATAGCTTTATTATCAGTACTGAAGGTATTCCAGATAGAGCTGCCGGACCTGGTGCCGGTAACTATACTGGGCTGCATTTGTACTTTTTCTCCTACCATTCTGAAAAAGATGAAGGTGAATGCCACATTCCTAAAATACTACTCCATGTTTGCCCTGTCAGCAGTAGTGGCGCTTATGGGGAGCAATTCCCACATAGGTATATATATGACTCTGGTGCTGTCTATGGCCATGAGCTGCATGTATTTTGACTGGAAATTCACAGGAAAAGTAGCTGCCATGGGCTTCCTGTGCATGGTAGTATCCACATACATTCGTTCTACCAATGTCCGCTTGTTTGATGATGAGACTCAGATGAAGTGGTTTATCGGACATATCATGGGCTATCTGATTGAGTTTGTGGCCATGTCAGCAGTATTTATCTCCATAGCAAAGCAGTCCAGAAAACATCTGGAGAAGCTGCATAATACAGAACAGGTACAGACGGTGCTGGATAATTGTGCAGTGGCAGCAGGGGATCTCACCAATGCCATGAGCGATCTGCACGATTCGCTTAACGACAGTAAAAACAGTAATGCTCAGATTTCCGCTGCAGTTGATAAGACTCTGGAAGACTGCGATAATAATCAGAACTATGTTTCTACTACAGTTGAACGTATCAAGAATCTTATAGCAGTAATGGATTCCATACTGGAAAAAACCAAACATATGCGTGATGTTTCCAATCGAACCACGGAAAGCACCAAGGAGTATATCAGCGTTATGGATGGTGCTGTAAATAGTATGCATGAGATAGAGCAGACTTCCGGCAGTACAGTAGCAGCTATCAAGGAATTGGAAGCTCGTATTGCCAATGTGGAGCAGATGATCAGTGAAGTAGAGTCTATAGCCACCCAGACCAATCTTTTGGCACTTAATGCCTCTATTGAGGCGGCTCGCGCAGGTGAACAGGGACGCGGATTTGCTGTAGTAGCTGAACAGGTACGTAAGCTGGCAGAAGAGTCCAAAATGACAGTACAAAATGTTACAGGTACCGTCCATGACATCCGTGAGAGTATGGAACAGGCCAGCGAGGCTACACTGCGCGGTACAGATTCTGTTCACGCCGGTATTGAGTATATAGCAGATGCCAAGGAAAAGGCAGAGCAGCTGGGTGAAATCCAGCAGACGTCTATCGCTATAGTCGAAGAAATAATGGGCAGTTGCCAGACATCCAAGGCCTTTGTGGCTGAGGTAGTAGATATGTCACAGAACATGGCTCAGCTGGTAGAACACTCCACGGAGATGGTTAATGGTATCCGTGGTGGCGTAGGCGCGCAGGATGAGGTTATTGCCCGCTTGGATGTACTTTTTGACAAAGTAAGTCAGGTATCTGCAAGGCTTAAGAAGATAGTAGATGAAGAACAAGCGGAATAAGAACATGACAAATCCATTTAAACAATTCACAAGAAAAGAGTGGATGCTTTGGGAAGTGTCTCTGGCCATTGTAATTGCGGCAAATCTTCTTTCCGGCAGCCTGGATATACTTACGCTTATAGCAACATGCGTAGGTGTAACAGCATTGATTTTTACAGCTAAAGGTAACGCCTGGGCCATGGTGCTGATGATTATTTTCAGCATCCTATATGGCGTTATTTCCTGGCGTTTTCGCTACTGGGGAGAAATGATTACATATATGGGCATGTCCATGCCTATGTCAGCCTGGGCCCTGTATACCTGGCTAAAACACCCGTCAGAAAATGGTAATGAAGTGGCTGTTCAAAAGCTGGACAGCAGGCAGGCTCAGTGGCTGGAGCTGTCAACCATAGCAGTCACTGCAATTTTCTATTTTATCCTGAAGAAATTAAATACGCCCAATCTCATTATGAGTACCCTGTCTATAACCACCAGTTTTCTGGCGGCAGCTCTTACCATGCTCAGATCCTCATACTATGCCCTGGTATATGCTGCCAATGACCTTATACTTATAGTGCTTTGGATGCTGGCATCCGTAAAAAATCCGGTATATATTCCGGTGGCTGCCAATTTTGCCATTTTTTTCATTAATGACATGTATGGCTATATCAGTTGGAAAAAAAGAGAAGCGAAGCAGAGTGTAAAAGAAGCGAAAGAGGAATAAGATGAAAGACTCAAAGATACCCGGCATGAAGACCTATGAAGAATATCTTAGCGAGGGAAGAGGAAAAATAAATACTATTATGGACAAGGTATTGATGATTTTCATCATTACAGGTCCTGCATTGCTGGTGGGGAAGCTGGCAGGGGTATTTACCAGTATTTCCTATCATCATATTGCCTTGATTTTTGTCTTTACTGTAGTTATTGCTATCGTTCACCATCTGGTAATAGAAAAGACTAAGATTTCAAAAAATGCAGGAATACTTTTACTCCTGTCTCTGGACAGCCTGCTGATAGGCATGGCCAATGCCCATGTAGGTATCTATGTGACCCTGTTTTTGGTGCCTATGGTAAGTATCATCTACTATAGCAAGCCTATTTATTTTGCGGCCTGTGCCATGAACTATGTCACTACTGTCATCATCGCCTGGACTACATCGGATTTCTATTCAGCCATGGACCTGAGATATCCGAATGACAGAGTGGGATGGTTTTTAAACAGAATATCAGGATATACCATAGAGAGCTTTCTTATGATGGCTATGGGTTTTTTTGTAGTAACCACCATCATAGACCACTCAAAAAAGCTTTATTTGTCCATTCGCGAAAACAATCTGGACAATATGACCGGCATACTGAATCGTAAAGCTTTTGAGAATGACAAGGCGGCCATTAAGGTCAATAGTCTTTCCCGGGATCTTATTCTTTTTTACATTGATATTAACAGTCTTAAAAGCGTTAACGATGATATGGGGCATCTTTCCGGCGACGAACTTATTAACGGAGCAGCCCTCTGCATCACGGAGGTACTGGGAAAGTACGGAAAAATATACCGTGTAGGTGGCGATGAATTTGTATCTATAGTATTTACGGATGTGCCGGCCCAGCAGCTGGTAGACGAGCTCCACGAACGTGTTATGAGCTGGTCCGGAAAGACCGTTGAGTCCCTCAAGCTGTCTATCGGCTATGCCAGCGTGAGAGAAGGCCATGCGCCTACCTTTGAAGGCTTGGAAAATGTAGCAGAGCAGGCCATGTACGCAGATAAGAGAAGATTCTATTCGGAATCCGATTTCGACCGAAGGAAAAACAGATAGAAAAAGAGAAATGTATGGAAGAAAATGAAGAAAAGAAGAGCTCGGAAAAAATAGAATACGGCTTCAGAAATCCCAATCCCGGGCCTTTGCCACAGGCAATAGAAGAAGATATACGTCAAGGGGAGATAATGGCCATTAAAACCACTCATGGCGCGGAATTCATTGGAAAAAAGCAGAGGATTCAGGGCAGCAAGCTGATTCTGGAAATATGTCACAAAGACACGGATTTTGATTTTAGTGAAATAGTGGATTTTTGCAGGGTTACAATACGCGAGGAAGACTGCTGACAAAATCACCTGGTTTGTGTTATAATAATCAGGCAATGTTTTCAGGAGTAATTGATATGAAGGTTATTTTTTCGAAAAAAGGTTTTAACAAGAGTATTGGACAGAGACCAAATCCTATCATGCCGGACGGAACGCTGTTGGCGGTACCTCTTCCGGGCTGGCACAGCGTATTGCTGCGTAAGCTGGAATCCAATGGTCTGGATATGGAGCAAATCTTTGAAGATTTGGCTGTTTATGATTTTTATGATTCGGGCTGTCACTTGGATCCGGATATCAGACCGGAGCTCTGGTCCCAAGGGACTCCAAAGGGCTGGAGAGCAATCTATGGACAGACCGGCACAGGTCATAAATATCTGAAGAAGCAGGGAGTGGGTGTAGGTGACCTCTTCGTATTTTATGCCTGGTTCAGACCGGTAGAGAAGAATGAAGAAAATCATCTGCGTTATGTTAAAAATACCAAGGACGCTGACATGATTTATGGCTATATGCAGGTGGGCGAGCTGGCTCATGGGGACGAGTTGCTTAAATACGAGTGGCACCCTCATACAGACTGCTATATTCGTGACGATGAGCGCGATACAGTGCTTTATCTGGCATCTGATAAGCTGGTGATTGACGGCGTTGATACCGGGCTTCCGGGATTCGGTGCCTTTAAATACTCGGAATCCTTGGAGCTGACCATGCCGGGTCAGACCAAGTCTAATTGGAAGCTGCCTGATTTTTTTAAGGATGTACGGATTTCACGTCACGATGCTGACAGCTTCAAGCCGGAAGGCTATTTTCAGGTATCTAACCGCTGCGAAGATTTTGTAGTGGATGATGATCCACGAGTAACAGAGTGGATTAAGGATATCCTGATTAAAAATTCCAATAGCGTACAAAATTAGCGCATATATCATAGAGGCCTGCACTTTTGTGTGGGCCTCATCCCATTTTAAAAGACATTTTATCGGTAGATTACCCGAATACATCATTGGAGGACTTGTATGTACAAATATATCTTATTTGACCTTGATGGTACATTGACTGACCCTGCAGAGGGAATTACCAATTCTGCTGCCTACGCTTTAGAAAAGCTGGGGATCATCAATACTGACAGGACGGAGCTTTATCCCTTTATCGGACCGCCGCTTTACGACTCTTTTAGGGAGTTCTGCGGGCTCGATCATGAAAATGCAACAAAAGCAGTGGGCTATTATCGTGAAAACTTCAGAGAAAAAGGTATTTTTGAGAATAAGCTGTATGATGGGATACCTGAGCTCTTACAGGCCTTGAAAAATATGGGATGCAAGATGTCTCTGGCTACATCCAAGCCCGACGTGTTTGCTGAAAGGATATTGGCTCATTTTGACCTGCTTAAGTACTTTGATTTTATTGCGGCTTCTACCCTGGCAGGTGATCGTGGGACCAAGGCTGACGTTATACGCTATGCACTGGAAGGACTGGGAGTGACGGACCTGTCACAGGCTCTGATGGTGGGAGACAGAAAATTTGATATTGAAGGCGCCGGCGAGTGCGGATTGGATTCCGTAGGTGTAACTTTTGGGTATGGAGGCCGTGAGGAATTAACAAAGGCAGGTGCCACTTTCCTGGCAGACAAGCCGGAAGATATTCTGAAAATATTATAGAATGTTATAAAAAAACCTCTACTTTGCGAAAAAGTTTCGTTAAAACTTTCGCATTTAAGTGAACAAATCTATTTGACATTGCATAAAAAAATAGTAAAATATGTATAATTGTTATTTGTAACAATTATAAAAAAAGTAGAGGGAGAGAAAATATCATGAGTAAGAATGACATTTCTCGTAGACAATTCCTCAAGGGCGTTGCAGCTGGTGCAGTTAGCGCAGCTACTATGGGCGTTCTTGTAGGATGTGGAGACAAGAAGACAGATGCTACCGGGACTCCTGCTCCTGTAGCCGGTAAGTATGTTCCCGGTACCTACACCGCTACCGCTACAGGTATTGGTAAGGTAACAGTAAAGGCTACCTTCGACACAGAAAAGATCACCAATATTGATCTTGACTTATCCGAAGAGACTCCTACCATCGGTGGTAAGCACAAGGATGCCATCATTAAAGCGATGATGGAAAAGCAGAGTGCTGAGATCGACGTTATTGCCGGCGCTACCATTACAGTTAATGCTGCCAAGACAGCTCTTAACAACTGTATTAAGCAGGCAAAGGGTGAGGTAGTAGACAATGGTACCGGTACAGGTGCTGTTCCAACAAAGGGATCCTTTGTTACCACAGATATCATTCCTGAAGATGTTGCAGCATCAGCAGTAGTACTGGAAGAGATCAAGAAGTTCGCCAAGGAAATCACTGTTGATGTAGTAGTAGCAGGCGCAGGTGCAGCAGGCGTTGTTTCAGCAGTTTACGCTGTAGAGAACGGCGCAAAGGTTGCAGTGCTTCAGAAGGAAGCATTTGCTGATTCACAGGGTAACTGTGCATCCGCAATCATTACAAAGAAGACAGCTGTTCATCCTGAAGTAGAGACCAACGAGCTTGGTAAAAAGAGCTGGAAAAATATGTGTATCGCTACAAACGCATGGAGAAGCAATCCTTCCCTTATTGATGCATATATTGAGAACTCTCAGGATGCTCTGGAATATCTCTGTAAGTGGGGTGGCGTACCGAATGGTAAGCTGAACGATGAGTCTGATAAGATTCAGGGCTTAAAGGTATACCAGTCTTCAGATGCAGTATTCACAGGTCGTCGTCTGGATGGCACTCAGTCTTATGATTTTGGCGATGGCAAGTGCCAGATTTTCGCTCCTTGGTTTGGACCAAAGCCAAACAACTTTGGTACACTTTGCCAGGGTATTATCAAGCAGGCTGTTGATAAATTCGGCGCTGATAAGCTGGATATACACTACTCTACACCTGTTGTTCAGCTCCTTCAGGACAAGAACGGCAAGGTAGTAGGCTGTGTAGGTAGAGATGCAGACGGCAACTATATTAAGTTCAATGCAAAGAAAGTAATCCTCGCAACAGGCGCATACGAGAACAATCCTACAATGGTTCGTCGTTTCTGTCCTGATGCAGAGCCATTCGATAAGAAGGTTTACCACAGAACAGGTGACGGTAACATCCTTGCTAACGCAGCAGGCGGTGTAATGGAGGGTGTTGCTCACTCTACAGTTATGCACGACTTCGATGCAGGCCTTATGTGGGACAACCCATACCTCTCACTGAACATGGACGGTAAGCGTTTCGTTAACGAGACAGTAGAGATGGCTTATATTTCCAAGCAGCTTCGTTGGCAGCCCGGATTCAAGGGCGAGAATCTGGATAAGGAGCACAAGGACAGCGGTTCTAAGGGCTGGTACTGCCAGATTTATGACAGCGACTACATGGGCTATGATTACCTGGATCCTGCTCATCCTGCTTACTCTGCTTCCTTCCAGAAGATTCCTCCTGTAGTTATGAAGAAGTACATGAAGGAAGGTCCTAAGGAGGATCACGTAGGCGTATTTGAGAATCTTATCGATACATATACAGCAGATACTCTGGAAGAGCTGGTACAGAAGCTTGGTCTTCCAAAGGATGAGGCACTGGCATCCATTAAGCGTTACAATGAGATGTGTGACAAGAAGGTGGATGAAGATTTCGGTAAGGACGCAAGCTACCTGAAGCCTGTTAAGACAGGTCCTTTCTGGGGTATTCGTCGTCATATCCGTTGCTCATCCATTACTGCAGGTGTCCTGACAGATGCTAACTCTATGGTAGTACGTGAGGACGGCACTGTTGTAGATGGTCTCTACGCAGTAGGTAATCTGGGCGGACAGTTCTTCGGTGGTTGTGACTATCCATTCTTCTCACCGGGTCTTTCTCTGGGACATGCTGTAACATTTGGTTACATTGCAGGTAAGCATGCTGTTGAGCACTTAAAGTAATTCAGTAAATAAAGCATAAAATTAAACCCTGAGCTGTTTTATCAGTTCAGGGTTTTGCTTTTAAAATTATTCTTCGTCGGATTCTTCTTTATCTTCTTTTTTCTTTTTCTTAAGCTTTTCTACCAGTATACTAAGGAATATGCCCAGCTGGAACAGTACAATCATGGGAAGAGCCACCATGATCTGTGACACAATGTCCGGAGGAGTCACTATGGCAGCCAGTACAAAACTTATGATGATGGCGTATTTACGTCCTTTGCGCAGCCAGGTGCTTTTAATAAGACCCAGGGCAGTCAGGATAACCGATATGATGGGGAGCTCGAAGACACAGCCAAATACCAGAAAAACCGTTAGTAGAAATCCTATGTAGTTCTGTACGCTGATCTGAGCCTGTATATCACTGCCCTTGCTGACCTTTATAAGAAATTCAAGGATATAGGGTAGGGAAATGCAGTAGGCAAATAAGACTCCCAGACAGAAAAAAATCATGCCGAAAATCAAGGCAAAGGCAAAAGCTGTGTTTTCGTTTTTCTTGAGGCCGGGCTGAACAAAACGCCAAATCTGCCAGGCTATAACAGGTATACAGAAAACCAGAGAGATGATCATGGATACCGTAAAGTATTCCATCAATAGCTCCTGAGGGGAAATGTAGACGAATTGATAGCCGTAACGGTCGCCTATATCAGTAAAAAAGCTCACCAGATCCTGAGCTTTTGAAAGGCAAAGGCAAAAGACAATAACAAAAGCAATGAGGGTGACAATAATTCTGTTTCTCAGCTCTTTTAAATGCCCGCTTAAACTCATAGTAGCCTCTGACGAATCAGAGGCTGCTGTATTTTTCTTCTTATTTTTCATATGTGTGATCTCTTTAGCCACTAATCTTCTTTGGCCTTTTTATCGGCATCGTCGTCATCATCTGACTCTGCCAGACCCTTTTTGAAGTTTTTTGTGCTCTTGCCTATCATTTTGGCAAGCTTTGGAATCTGTGTAGGTCCAAGTACCAGTACGATGATAGCCAGAATAATAAGTAATTCCTGTACTCCTAAATGCATAATTTATACCTCTCCTAAATTTTCACTGTTTTTATATTCGGACGGTGCTTCTGACTCATCCGTTTTTTCTTCTGTAGCCTCAGCTACCGTGGAAGCAGCGGGAGCCTCCACTTTTTTCTCGGGCTGTGAAGCCTCATCCTTTTTAGGACTCTTTCCTTTCAGCCCGTCCTCGATTTCTTTGACGTTGTCCTTGATGGACTGATTCAGCTCCTCAATAGGGGCCAAAGCCTCTCGCAAGGGCTTTTGCGCCTCATCCAAGGGCTCGATAACATTTTCTTTTATGTCCTCTGTGAGCTCTCCTGTATATTTTTTGAGATCCTTCAAAGCTCCACCGATTTTGGTCATAAATTTGGGGAATTTATCCGGGCCCAAAACGAGAAGTGCAACGGCCAAAATCAAAAGAATCTCAGTAAATCCAAGATGCATAGCCATATCCTCTCAAAATAAAAATACTACGTTAATCCCTTAACAATTAACGTTCTAATTTTAATGTAACAGTTATAAAAAGTCAATAAATCTTTCCTTTTTTTGTAATATTTTCGCTTATATTTCAATTAGTATTAATTATAAAAAAAATCAAGATTTTCTTTATAGTTTCTTTCTTGAGTTGAAACCGGATTCTATATAATATGTGTCTAGGAAAGTGGAATATTATCACACATAGGAGAAACAATATGGATAACTCAAATAATAAACCAATAGATAACGAGGTAAAGGGCAGTAACAGGCTGGTCAGCATTGTTATGACTATTGAGTGTGTGATTATAGCTGTTGCTTATGTTGCAGAGTTCTTAAAGGGCGATAGAAGCCCACAGTATGCATTTGGTACAGCTCTTTTTGACGCATGCATCCCGATTACATGTTGGATTCTCTATAAAATCAGACCTGATCATAAGCTTATCAGACATGTTATGGGTGTTGGTTTCCCGCTTTTCTATATATTTGTTCTCTTTACCACAGAGAACACACTGACATTTACCTATGCCATCCCTATCCTTTTGATTGCTTCTGCCTATGCGGATGCCAAATTTGCCTTACTTGAATCAATTGGATTTATCGCATGTAATATAGGCCAGATTATCTACTTTTTTGTAAAGGGTATTTATAACAGTGAAAATACAGCTTTTATGGAGATTCATTTCTTCATAGTTATTCTGATAGCAGGAAGCGCCTATTTCTCAGTGCATCGTGTGGAAATGAATAATAGGGAGCGTGAAAGACGCATTCAGAATGAGGCATCCAGGACAAAGGACATTCTGGACAAGACCATGGTGGTGACCAGAGAGACCAATCAGAATATTGAGATAGTGGGACAGTCCATCGACAGCCTGGAAAAGTCCATAAAGCGAACTTCGGATGCCATGAAGACAGTAGACTCCGGTGCATTAAATACTACTGAGACTGTGCAGGCACAGATGCAGTTGACTGAGGATATTCAGAACAAGCTGGCTACTGTTGCTGAAAACTATAATGAGATTCATAACAATCTGGGTGGTACACTGGCAGCTGTTCATGAAGGTAAAGGTACTATTACAGAGCTGGCTGAAAAGTCCGCGGAAACTATTGAAAAGGGTAATACTGTTAATGCCAAGCTGACCAATTTGAATACCATTATGGAGAGAATGAATTCAGCTGTAGATATTATTTCTACTATCACGACAAAAACCAATCTGCTTTCTCTGAATGCCTCCATAGAAGCCGCCAGAGCAGGAGAAGCCGGTCGCGGCTTTGCAGTAGTAGCTACAGAGATCCAGAAGATGGCAGGTAACACCAAAGATGCTACTACTCAGATTCAGCAGATGGTAGAGGATGTGTCCACGGCTATTGGTGATGTGGTAACAGTTACTACAGAAATGATCAATCAGATTATGGTACAGGCTGAGACTACAGAAGCTACCGTAACCAGCTTTGAAAAGATTGAAAAAAATACAGATTCCATTAAAGAATGTGCAAATGCCATGTCTGTAGCTATGGATTCACTGACTCGCTCAACAGCAGAGATATCAGAAAGTATTTCCACCATTGCTGCTATTTCTGAAGAAGTGGCAACAAATGCCAATGAGACCTTATACTCTTGTGACGACAACCTGAAGACGGTAGTTGCTATCCAGAGCTCCATGAAGAATCTGAGCGAACTGGCAGCCAGCCTCAATCAGTAATTTTAATATGAAATACGCTAAAGTGAGCGGCTTATATGCTGCTCACTTTTTGGTAATTATGAGAAAATTTATAAAGACTTAAAAGAATATCAATTCTTCTATGATAGAATAAAATAAATAATTTTACTCTGGGGGCAGTATGGCCGGCGAAGAACTAATGTTGAATTATACTCCGGTAGGAGACGTCATAACTTTAGTCAGCAGCTTTCTTATTATTTTTATGATTAAGGAAGTGCTTTATTTTACGCGGGACAAGAAATTTATGTACATGGAAAGAGCACTGTACATGGTTTGTATAGCTGCCGGGGCCAATCTTATTTTTGATTCCATTCTTAATTATGATATACCCGTATGGGTGATTTTCCTGGTCAGGGATATATACCATCTGTGTCTGATTCTATGTCTGTATTTCTTCATTGCTTATATGAAAGAGATGCTGGATGTAAAGGGAAAGTTTGCCAATGTTGCAATTATTACCACCAGATTGATGGTGGTATCGGCTGTAATAATGGATATAGCATCACCTGTTACAGGATTCGGCTTTCACCATATGGATGACAGGTGGTATGACCCCATGCTGAGTCCCTTCAATATTTTCTATACCTATGCTCTTATATCCTTTGGGGTAATGCTATTATTCTATGCGGAAAGATTAATTAAGTCTTTGCGAACAGTTTTTCTTGTGACAGAAATCTGTATAGTTATCATCATGCTCTACCAGGCAGTCAGAAACATTAATTCATACAGTTCTTTTACATATCTTATACCGGTTCTTGTAGTAATGATTATGCTTCACAGTAAGCCTTTTGATGTGAAAACCGGAGCTTTAAATGTTACCAGCTTTGAAAGTTTTATAAAAAGGGCTGCAGACAAAAAGACAGTTATTGACTATATGGTGTTAAAACTGAATCTGAATGTTCTGGATGTAATGCCGGATGAGCTGGGCAAGGGTCTTGGTAATTTCTGGAGAAACTATTTTACGGATGCGCTATTGTTCAATCTTGAGACTGATCTTTTTGTTTTGGCCATCCCTCGTAATAAGAAGAATCGTAATAACGAAGAAAATATAAGAAAGCTAACCGGTGAAGCATTCCAGGCCTATTATGCTCAGTACCAGATTCCTTATAAGGTAATAGGATTATTCAATATTGATTTTATTGACACTGAGGTGGATATTATCGGTATTATCCAGTTCATCCTGGGAAAAATGGACGAGAATTCCATCGAGCTGGTCAGTGAGAAAAAACGAGAAGAATTGCGTTTGCTTAAGACTGTCAGGGAAAATCTGGCGGAAATCGACAGAAACGGTTTGCTGGATGATGACAGAGTGCTGGTTTACTGCCAGCCTATAAAAAATGTTAATACCGGAAAGTATGATACCGCAGAAGCACTTATGAGAATGAATATTCCGGAAAAGGGTATGATTTTTCCGGATATGTTTATTCCTTTGGCAGAGCAGTATAATCACATTCATGCCCTGACCAAGGTCATGCTGAATAAGGTCTGCAGGCAGATTAAAAGCCTGGAGGAAGAGGGCTATCAGTTTAAGCGTATTTCTGTTAACTTTGCTGCTTCTGAAATCATAGCAGATAATTTTTGTGAAGAAGTGCTGGGCATTATAAGGGGAGCAGGAGTCGATCCGTCAAAAATCGGTATTGAGCTTACGGAAAGTCAGACAGAGACGGATTTTAAGATAGTTCAGGAGAAAATGAATGTTTTAAGATCTGCCGGCATGACGCTGTATCTGGATGATGTGGGTACGGGATACTCTAATTTGGATCGTGTTGTAAAATACGATGTCGATGTAGTCAAATTTGACAGGTTTTTTATTCTGGAAGCAGAGAAGGATGAAAAAGTAGTAAAGATGATGAAGCATCTTTCTGAGGCATTCCGTGATATTAATTATGAACTGTTGTACGAAGGCGTGGAAAACGAAAAGAATCAGGAGCTTTGCGTATCCTGTGGCGCTGATTATCTTCAGGGCTACATGTATTCAAAACCGATTCCGGTAGAAAAGTTGAGAGAGTTTTTCGAGAAATAATGGAGGCCGGCTATGGGATTGGACAAGGGCCAGAAAAGACAATCCGAAGATAAAATAACATATGCTGTAAAATTCATAATGCCCGCAGTTGTTTTGGTCATTATTATAACGGTATTATCTATTTTTACCGCATGGCAGAAGAAAACGGTGGCTTCCAATGCGGATTCCGTTATGGAGAATATGAGCAGGAATATGGCGCTCAACATGAAGGTGCTGGTGAATTATGCGGAAAGCAGCATTAAGTCAGTGGCAACTACAGTGTCCCATGCCATGACATCTGAAGTTATTGACAGGCCGGCAGAGCTGATTTTGCCACTGGTAGATAATACTCCTTTTCAAAGTATTGAATATATAAGAGCTGACGGTATGAATGTTATGAACGTTGGTGATCCTTTTGATGCCAGCGATCGAGAATATTACCGACAGGGAATCAAGGGCTATTCAGGCTACTGGATTAATTATAATCCTAAAAAAGCAAAGGATGTTTTAATCAATTTTTACACCCCTCTTATTTACAATGACAAAATCGTGGGAGTGCTGACCGGCTATATTGCTGCCAAGGCACAGATTAGTCCCAATATCGAAGGCGATTTTTTCGGACAGGATATTATTACCCTGCTACTGGATGAGAGTCAGACGGTTATCTGTGCCAATGACAAGATGTCATATGCCATGGGAATGAATCTGAATCAATTTATGGATTCTTTCCATACCAAAGAGGGTAACAAGAAAAAGGCTATCGATGCTGTCAAGATGGTAAGAAACGGCGTCTTTACTTACAAAAATGACGATGGAGAAGGCAGAGTCAGTATTAGCGAGATTCAAAATACCGGCTGGAAAATAATGGTGGTTATTCCAACGAAATCTTTTGAGGAATCCGTGGAAATAAGCACCAAGAATGCCATAATTGCCTTTACCGTAGTAGTGGGTGTGCTGGTGATCTATCTGGGCTGTGTAATCAGAATGGATAGGGTAAGACGTAAGAGACTGGCAGCGGAAAATGCAAAGCTGGAAGAAATAAACCGTCATAAGGAAGAGGAAAATAGTAAGGCCTTTGAAAAGCTGAAAGAAATCAATGATATTATTTTTTCTGCCAATATGGGCGTCTGGAAGATTGAACTGACAGATGGGCAAGAGCCCAGAATGTATGTAGATAAAAAGATGCGAGAACTGCTGGGGGTAAGTGATGCTGATAGAAGCCCGGAGCAGACTTACAATGACTGGTATGATAATATTGCACCGGACGCTCTGGACAGTGTAGCAAAGAGTGTTGAGAGGATGAAGGACGAAGGCTTTGATGAAAACACCTATCTGTGGATTCATCCTACAAAAGGGCTACGGTATGTGCGATGCGGTGGTGCCTCCATAGCGACAGAGGCCGGGTATGTGCTTCGTGGCTATCATTATGATGTAGATGAACTGGTGCGTAAAGAGCAGGCCCAGCTTTATATGCTGAAGGAAGCCCTGGCCGATAAAAACGAATACTATACTACCCTGGGGGCTCTGGGAGATGTTTTCTACAGCATGCACGTAATAGATTTGCAGGACGATAAGGTAACGACTTTCAGCGCCAAGGAATATGTGGCAGCTATCGTAAATGGTGAAAACGGCGCCAGAAGAATGATGAAAGAAGTTATGGAATCCCTAACTACTCTTGAATGCAGGCAGGAGGCTTTGGCTTTTTCCGATTTGGATACCGTTGCTGACAGAATGCAAAACAAGGTCTACATGGAAAAGGAGCTTAAGGGTATACATCTGGGCTGGTTTAAAGCGACCTTTATCGTAATGGAAAAGGATGAAGAGGGTAGGCCTACAAAGGTCATTTATGCAACTCGTAATATAGACGAGGAGAAGAGACAGGAGGAGCGGCTAATCTATAAATCCCAGACAGATGAGCTGACCAAACTGCTGAATCGTCGGGCATATGAGGAAGCCCTGCTGGAGCTGGAAGAAAATGGTATTCCGGAGGATTTCGTATACGTTGCTTTTGACCTAAACGGTCTTAAGGTAGCCAATGACACCATAGGGCACGAAGCAGGAGACGAAATCATAAGGGGCGGTGCATGGTGCATAAATGCCGCTATGGGTGGCAAGGGCAGAGCCTTCAGGACCGGCGGAGACGAATTCGTAGCCATGTTAAATGCTGATAAACAGCAGTTAAAGGATATGGAAGAGGTATTCAAGGATAACCTGGCCAACTGGCGTGGCAAGCTGGTAAATGGCATTTCCATTTCCTACGGCTATGTAACCAGAGCTGAAAATCCTAATGCAAGTATAAGGGAAATCAGTCAGCTGGCCGATAGCAGACTGTATGAAGCAAAGACTCAGTATTACAGAAAGGCCGGAGTGGACCGCCGTGGGCGAAAGGATGCACATATAGCGCTAATCAGCCAGTATATAAAGATACTTAAAATCAATGTTACCGACGATACTTACCAAATTATTGATTTGAAACAGGGAGAGCCGGTTGAGGGCGCTCGGGAGTATGCTACTATATCCCAATGGTTTATGGAATTCGGTAAAAAAGGCTTTGTTCATCCCGATGATCTGTACGAGTTTTACGCAAAAACTGATTTGCAGTATTTAAGAAATTATTTCGCAGAACATGCAGGATCCATGAAACTTCTTTACAGAAGAAAATACGAGGATGATTTCCGGCTGGCCAGCATTGAAATTTTAAAGGCAAATGATTATACTAATGATAACCAGAGCTTGTACCTCTATGTAAAAAATGAAGAGGAATAAAGCTTCGGTAAAGTATAATTTCATATAATTTCTGAGGAGACTTGCAATGACTACTTTTACTAAACCTCAAAAAATTTTGTCTGTACTGTTTAAGATGGTTGTTTTTCTGTCTGCAGTAATAGGCACCTGGCTGTCGGCATATGCCGGTAGGAATTCCTTTATGGGTGGCAAGCATGTATTCATGTATTTTACCATCCAGTCCAATATTGCCATAGCTCTTATCTGTGCAGTAGGCTGTTTTATGATGCTGCGTGATAAAGTGGCAGGATGGTGGTATGTGGTTAAATTTATCGGCACTGTATCCATAACGCTGACAGGTATAGTTTTCTGCTTCGTTCTGGCTCCTACCATGGGAAAATATGCATGGAATGTGCAGAATGTGTTAACACACGTGGTAGTTCCTGTAGTGGCAGTAATCGATTTCTTTGTAGTGACTGTTAATGCTAATATTCATAAGCTTACGGCACTTCTGGTAATCATTCCACCTATCATTTATGCTATATACGCCGGTATCGGATACGCACTGGAATGGCAATTCGGCCCGGGGGTAAATTACCCTTACTTCTTTTTGAACTGGGGCAGTCCTGCAGGAGCTTTCGGCTTCAGCAAGGAATTGCCGTTTATGGGCTGCGCATGGTGGATTTTAGCCCTATTGATTTTCCTCATCCTGGTAGGATTTTTATATCTTCTTATTGTGGATGGATTTAAGAAACTTTTGAAAAAATAGAATAGTAAAAAATGGCCTCGGCGAAATGCTGAGGCCATTTTTATATGGTGTAAATAGCGGGATATATATTATACAAGCTCGTTAAAATCCGTGTCCATATTGCATATTAATTTGTAGTCAGGATATGTACTGCGGATTTTTTCCAGGACCTTGTTGTAGACAGCGATGCGGTCCTTGGTATTCAGACTGACTACCAGGTCAAAGCGCATTTCCTTACGGGATGGATTCATGTAAAAGCCGTGGAGCCCGTTAACGTATTTTTCAGACATAGCCAGATTGCGGATTGCTTCATGGCTGGCTGATATGGAGCTATCCAGAGTATTTCTGGCATACAAGCTGATGGCTGACATAATGATGCTGTGTTCCAAATAAACCTTCTCGGAAATACTGCGGATCAGCTCGTCTATCCGGGCAGCGGTCAGAGTGTCGTCGACCTCGATATGTACGGAAGCCATATAATTATCAGGGCCGTAATTATTTAATACCAGGTCATATGCGCCATGGACCTCCGGAAAGGAAGTAATGGTAGCCTTCAGATCCACTACCAGTTTAACATCGGCAGGCTCACCGATAATCTGGGAAATGGTTTCTTTTAACGTGTCAAAGCCGGCTTTTATAATGACCAAGGATATGAGGGCTGCCAGATAAGACTCCAAGGAAAGATGCCAGATCATATATATAGCTGCGGCCAATACTGTCGCCAGAGAAACAGCTACATCCAGTAAGGCCTCTTTGCCGGAAGCTATCAAAGAGTCGGAATGTACTTTTTTACCCTGAGCGCTGGTGTACAGGGCCAGGAAAAGCTTTATTACTACAGCAATCGAGATAACAATGATGGAGATACGGCTGTAATTGGGAGCTTCGTTGGCGATAATACTTTTTACGGATTCTACGAGGGAAGTGATACCTGCATAGAGAATGATACCGGATATGAGCAGTGAAGACAAATATTCCACACGGCCATAGCCAAAGGGATGCTTTTTATCAGCAGGCTTTCCGGCAAAAGCAGCTGCAACTATGGTGATAAAACTGCTGCCGGCATCGGAAAGATTGTTAACACCGTCTGTAAGAATAGAGATGGCACCTGAAATGCTGCCAATAATAATCTTGAACACTGCCATCAGAACATTACCAATAATACCGATGATGCTGGTCATCATAATGGTTTTAAGTCTGTTTTTCATGTTTGTTACCTCTCTGATTGAAGGAAATATATTAGAATCGATTTAATTTTAATGTTTATACAAATAGGAGTCAATAAAAGTTTTGAGAAATGAAAGGGCTAATACGTTGAAATCAAGGGATTATACACGGATATTTTCCCGGTAGGAATATTTATTGGTGACAGAGCATGTCTTATACTTTATTTAAAGATGCGAGCTATAGGAAAATCATGCAAGGCTCGCAAAAAGGAGGACATATGGAAGATTATATTAAATTTATTGTAATCGGTATTGCGGTAGTAGCAGTGCTTCTTATTATCCTGTCGGGATATGTTAAAGCACCGCCGGATGTGGCTTACATCATTTCAGGTCTTAAAAAGAACCCCAAAATTCTTATTGGACGCGCAGGCATTAAGATACCGTTTTTTGAGAGAAAGGATAATCTGATAGTAAAGCAGATCAGTGTTGATATTAAAACCAATGGTTACGTGCCTACACTGGACTTCATTGGTGTTGATATTGATGCAGTAGCTAAAATCAGAGTTAAGACCGACGCAGATGGCATGAAGCTGGCCATGAAAAACTTCCTTAACATGAAGGAAGGAGAGATTATTCAGGCTCTTACAGATTCATTGCAGGGTAATATGCGTGAAATCATCGGTACTGTTAAGCTGAAGGAGCTTTGTACGGACCGTAAAAAATTCGGTGATGAGGTACAGGAAAAAGCTCAGAAGGATATGAATGCTTTGGGCGTGGAAATTATTTCCTGTAATATCCAGAGAATCGACGATGAAAAGGGCCTTATTGTAGCTCTTGGTCAGGATAATATGTCTCAGATTCAGAAAGATGCATCTATCGCAAAGGCTCAGGCAGAGAGGGATGTAGCCATCGCAGAAGCAGAGGCCAGCAAGGCAGCTAATGAGGCGAAAGTTATTGCAGATACAGATATTGCCATTAAGCAGAACGAACTGAAAATCAAGCAGGCTGAGCTGAAGAAAGAGTCTGATTTGAAGCAGGCAGAAGCAGATGCAGCGTATAAGATTCAGGAAGAGTCACAGCGTAAGATTATTGAGGCTACAGCTGTGGAGGCTGATATCGCCAGACAGGAAAAGTCAGTAGAGCTGCGTAAAAAAGAGGCTGAGGTAAAGGAACAGGAGCTGTCAGCATCTATTCGTAAGCAGGCTGATGCTGATAAGTATCGCCAGCAGCAGATGGCTGATGTAGAGCTTTACCGTCGCCAGAAGGATGCAGAAGCAAGAAAATTCGAGATGGAGCGTGAAGCAGAGGCAATGCGTATCAATGCTGATGCTATCAAGTACCAGGCCGAGCAGGAGGCAGAAGCTATTCGCGCAAAGGGTGTAGCAGAGGCAGAGGCTATTCGTGCAAAAGGTATAGCAGAGGCCGAAGCTACAGAGAAAAAGGCAGAAGCTATGTCCAAGATGAAGGAAGCAGCAGTGTTGGAGATGTTCTTTAATATCCTTCCTGAAGTGGCAGCAAATGTGGCTAAGCCTCTGGAAAACATCGATAAGATTACCATGTACGGCGAAGGAAATACAGCTAAACTGGTAGAGGATATAACTAAGTCTACTACCCAGATTACTACAGGCCTTACAGACGGCTTGGGCTTTGACCTTAAGTCTGTTCTGGCGGGTGCTTTGGGAGGTAAGATTCTTTCAGGCGCCATGGAAAAAAATAATCCCGAAATGTGACAGGGGGACGTGACTGATTGACACAAATGTGACAGGGGGACGTATCTAATTGACACACTTTTTCGCATAAAAGTGTGTCAATTAGATACGTCCCCCTGTCACATTTATCGATTGGTATTTACCTTTTTTATCAGGGTGCCGTCCAGGAAAGCTTCGCTGTTGAAGGTGTAATTAAGCCACTCATAGCGCATGTCCATCCAGTGGGTAAGGTAGGTAATATGGGCATCGTAGGTTTTGAGGTTCATTACTTCTCTGGGCTCCTGATTGATGCGACGGCCAAAGATAGGCCATTTGACAAAATTCCGCTGGTAGCAGTCCTTGCCTGTGGCAGCATATAGACGGATATCGCCGGCAAGATTTTTAAAAGTGTCTCGGTTGGCATTCCATGTCTCCTGAACCCTTTTTCTAAACCACTCATTTTGCATGGCTATGATAAAGATGGTAGCGTCTCCACTGCCGTTGACGCTGCCACGCCCGTTGGCCACATAGAGACTTTTGTAAGATTCTTCGCCACTGCCGGCCCTCTGATCGTTGCCGAAAGCCAGGTCAAAGTCCCAGGCAGGACCCACGTAAAGCTTTCCGCCTGCCTCCTTGTAATAATAGAAGCTGTCCCATTGGGAGTCCTGATTTTTGGCGAATTCTTCCAGTAGATAGGCCTTGACCAGAGAATCTATATCCATAAGCTCCCGGGCCTTTTCCTCGTCTCCCTTAATCAATGCCTGACGACAATCGAGCAAATAATTTTTGATAAAAGTAAGCTGCTCATTCTTTATGGTTGGATCCTGAGACAGGTCGGATTTTATGCCGTATTTGTTGCCGTTTATGGTGAAGAAAGGAGCCTCGGCATAGGAAGAGAATTCGAAAAGGTAGGAGGTGTCAGCTATATCAATTTGAGAATCATCAATATTTACACGGTCTTTTGATATGTCTATCTGCTCTGCCAGCATGTAGACTCCCTGGTAAACACCGTCTATAAATAGCTCTACGGAGATGGAGTTGGGAGTCCAGATGGAGGAGAGGGAGCGCTGCAGGCTAAGTGCAGCATAATTTCTAAGAAGAGACTGATCGCAGTGGTTGGAAATAAGCACCCATTTTTTTTCTTTTCCCTGAGCTATGCCGTAAAGATTCTTTTTTTCGCTTAGTTTGATTTTATAAGATTTTTTAGGCCAGTTCCGGGAGGCGTTACCGCGCACACGGATGCCGGCGGTAATAAAGTCCTTGTCATAGCTGCCGTCCGGACTTTGAAAGGAAATGCTGATATTGGTATATTCATCACCTTCTGAAATCCTCTGACCTGCTGTGTGGATGCTGATAACAGGCAGTGTAGTCATGGTGTACTCGTTGGGAGCAGGCGTGATGACTACAGGTGTCGGAGTAGATGTGTGAGTAGCAGAAGGCGAAGGGGTAGGAGTTATTTCCTTTTTGGGGGGCTTGGAGCCGCAGGCGGCAAATAGGGTCACACAGGCCAGAAAGCTGCATGCAAAAGCATATCGGATAAATTTTGCCATATCGTTCATATAGGACCTCATTAAGATTATGTAAAGTAACTCTGTATAAAAATGTAACATCATTCCTTTAGTATTATACTAAAATGTGAAGGGATGAAAAGAAGTTTTTGTTATCAATTGCAAAAAATAAAAAAAATATTAACAAAGATGAAAGTTTCTATTGTAAATAAGAGAAGACTGGAGTATAATAACGCATTATTTTAATAGACTAAAGCGTTGTAGCATTGTAGTATTGTAGCGCTGTAGTATTACAGCGATGTGGCGGTATAGCGGCATAGCAATTGTATACAATGTTGACGCGGAGGGGAATAAGGAGGACTGATCATGAAAAGACTTTTCAGATCAAAAGCAATTCTCAGCCTTGCGCTGGTATTGAGTCTTCTCTTTTCAACCGCAGCTCCCGCATTTACAGCAAATGCAGCAGAGACTGCAAAGGATAGCAATGGCTATTATTTTGAAAAGGTAGACAACAGTGCGATTAAGGTGTCCAGCATCGAGGATGGCCGACTTGTAAATAGTGGCATCTCAGCGACACTTAAGGCTACTGACACAGTACGTGTATCTATCGTACTGGATGGATCTTCCGTAATCGATGCAGGTTACGCTACAGAAGATCTGGCAAAAAATAAGGATGCTCTCAGCTTTATCAACAAGACAAAGAAAGAGCAGAAGGCTATGGAGAAAAAGATTGCTTCCGCAATCAAGGGGGAGCTGGCTGTACAGTGGAATCTTACAGTAGCAGCAAACATTATCTCCGCTGACGTTCAGTATGGCGATGTTGACACTATTGCAAGCCTTGCAGGTGTTAAGCAGGTTATTCTTGAGACAAAGTATGAGCCTTGCAGCCCATTGGTATCCGATGATCCTAATATGGCTGTTTCTACAGGCAGTATGACAGGCGCACAGCAGGCTTGGGCTAAGGGACAGACAGGTGCAGGCGGAAGAATCGCCATCATCGATACAGGTCTTGATATTGACCACATTTCTTTCAATAATAATGCTTTCCTGCATGCACTTGCAGAAAATGCAGCAGCTAAGAAGATGAAGACAGATAAGTATATCGCTTCTCTTGATCTTCTTGATGTAGAGGAAATCGAATCTGTACTTACACTTCTTAATGCATATGCAGACACAAAGGGTCAGCTTAAGGCAGAAGATCTGGTAGTATCTGACAAGATTCCTTATGCTTTCAACTATGTTGATACTAATCTTAATGTAAGACATATCTACGATAGCCAGGGTGAGCACGGTTCTCACGTTGCAGGTATCGCTACAGCTAACCGTTATCTGGAGAACGAGGATGGTTCCTTCTCAGATGCTCTTTCTACAGTACTGGTAGCAGGTAACGCACCTGATGCTCAGATCATGGTTATGAAGGTATTCGG
>JAZUFN010000149.1:0-3537 GCA_045640725.1 Lachnospiraceae bacterium | reverse complement strand
TTCCATCTCTTCAACGGAAGGCTGTCTTGGATTGGAGCCTGTGCAAGCATCGCCGATAGCGTTTACAGCGATGTCGTGAAGTCTCTCAAGGAATACTTCCTCAGGAACAAAGCCCTGCTCGCAAGGATAGCTGTCTGCACCATAGTTCTTAATGCAGTGAGGGATGTTAAGATCATCATTCATCTTACGGAGGTAAGCGATAAGAGCTGCTACCTTCTCATCGTCAGTAGCTGACTTGTCAGCAATACCCATGTAATCAACGATTACACCGTAACGCTTCTTTGCTGTCTCATCCTTTGCATTGAAAGCTACTACCTTTGGCAGGTACATAGCGTTTGCAGCACCGTGGATGATATGAGCGCCATAATCTGCGAAAACAGCACCTGTCTTATGAGCCATAGAGTGAACAATACCGAGAAGAGCATTGGAGAATGCCATACCTGCCAGACACTGAGCATTGTGCATTCTGTCGCGGGATTCCATATCGCCATTGTAGGATTTTACAAGGTCATTCTGGATCATCTCAATAGCATGGATAGCAAGAGGATCGGAATAGTCACAGTTTGCTGTAGATACATATGCTTCTACTGCATGTGTCATAGCGTCCATACCTGTATGAGCTACCAGCTTTTTAGGCATGGTCTCAGCCAGCTCAGGATCAACGATAGCTACATCAGGTGTGATCTCATAGTCAGCGATAGGATACTTGATACCCTTTGAGTAATCTGTAATGATAGAGAAAGCTGTTACTTCGGTAGCTGTACCGGATGTAGAAGAAACTGCGCAGAAATGAGCCTTTTTACGAAGCTCAGGCAGACCAAATACCTTGCACATATCTTCAAATGTGCACTCAGGATACTCATACTTGATCCACATAGCCTTAGCAGCATCGATAGGTGAACCACCACCGATAGCTACGATCCAGTCAGGCTGGAACTTAAGCATAGCCTCAGCGCCTCTCATTACTGTTTCAACAGATGGATCTGGCTCGATACCATCGAAAATCTCCACTTCCATGCCGGCTTCCTTAAGGTACTGCTCAGCCTTGTCCAGGAAACCAAACTTCTTCATAGATCCGCCACCAACGCAGATCATTGCTCTTTTTCCCTTAAATGTCTTAAGTGCTTCCAGGGATCCCTTACCATGATACAGGTCACGAGGTAATGTAAAACGTGCCATAAATATACCCTCCAAAAATATTAATTTATAACATACAGAGCTAATGTTCATCATCAGCCCCTGTATTGTTAATATTTTAACACTTTTGACATTTTTTTGTCAATCGTTTTTGTTAGGGTTTCTATATTTAATCATTTACGTTTTAGCACTCTATAAATTACTATGCTCCAAGATAAAAATCCACCATATGGCTATGGGCCAGCTTCATTTTATTGAGATCCTGGAAGCGGTGATCCGCATCCTCTACCTCTATAAATTCTATCACATTGTTTTCGGCAAAAGCTCTGCTTTCCTCTATAGGCACTATCTCATCCTTGGACCCATGGACGATCATCATGTCATCCGCATAGTCCAAATAGTCCCATTTTCTTACATCTTCGCAGAGCAGATCATCCACAAACTTTTGATCTACAAAAACATCTCTGTCAAAGCCTGCAGCCACATCCTTACCCTTCTTCAGCAGCTCCTTGTTTTCCTCCGTCATAATGCGGCTGTACATAATCTCACCCATGGATACTGCAGGGCAGCGAAGAGCTATTTTTTTGAAAGGATTCGTCTCATGATCATGAAGATACTTAAGCACCATATAGCCTCCAAAGCTGGTGCCATAGGCAAAGACAGTAGTCACATGCATCTCTTCCCTAATATATTTTAGTACAAGTGTCAAATAAGTATCACAGTCTGCAAAGGTCAGTTTTTTCTTCACATCCTTGCCATGACATGGCCAGTCAAAAATGAATACCGCTGCCTTTTTCATCTTGGACAAGGCTGTTTCAGCAAATTTTTCCGCGGCCTTGTTATCCTTATGTCCGCCAAATCCGTGTAAAAACAGAACCACCTGCCGGGTCTCGCGGAAATTATCACAGATAACTTTGCATTTTATACTGTTGCCTTGTTCATTAATGTCCAGGTATTTGACCATTTATGTCACCTTACCTTTCCGGTTCTTTTCTGCCTTTATTAATCAGGTATATATCATGTCCCAGGCAAAGGCTGCAGCCTGCCAGATAGCATAGTATATCAATCCACGAAAACGAGGTACCCATCAGAGCCCGCATGAATCTGCTGCTAATCCCCAGCAGGTCCACCAAGGGGATTTTCTGGGTAAACTCATAGGCAGTGGCAAATATAAAAACATAGACCGATATAGGCTTGGCAGTCTTTACAAAGATGCTTCTTACCAGCGCATATAATATCACCACCACAATTATGTCACCGCCAAAGGGCCTGATGAATCTGTCGTGCACAAATATGCCGATAATGAATTCGATTCCAATTAAAACAAACGCGATAATCAAAAAAAGCGCTCTGCTTCTTTTTTCCCTCATTACTCCGGCCCCCAAAGCTATATCGTCTTATTGATATTTGATAAATAGAAAAGTCTTCTGCGCTCCTGTGACTCCACATCCCACTTAAAATGCTCCAGTCGATCCACCTTAAAATACTTTGAAAGCATTTGGGTCCATTCTTCATCGGTATGATTATTCACACGCAAAATATCATTAACAAATAAGTAATGGTCTTTGTATTCACAGCCTTCTCTGGTTAACTCTGCATCTCTAAAACATGGATTCAGGCCAATCAAAATCTTTGCGCCCTTTTTGCATACCTTTGAAAGTCCACGGATAATATCCTCTGCGACTTCATCCGGTACAACATCCAGTACATTTACACTGAATGCATGGTCATATTGATTATCAGGCTGATTGTTAAGCCAGTCTGTAGATACAGCCTCAAACTTTATACAATCTTCTGCCAGGAAAGCCTTTGCATAGTAGCCTGCAGATACTATTGCATTAGCTGCTACATCTACTCCGTGCACTTTATCAGCCCCATTTTTCACAAACAGAACCGATGCCCATCCGCTTCCACAGCCATAGTCCAGGATATTATTCCAGCCCTGTACTTCCCGGCACAGCAGTTTAAACAGCGATTCGCTTCCAATCTGCTTCCAGTCCTCATCCTGATTGATCTCTCCTTCGTAGTCCTCCGGTGCTGAAGCCAGCACATTATTCCAAAATTCTACTGACTTCTCATAATCTTTTTCCATTTGCTCGTTCATTTTATTTTCCTTTCCCCTGTCCGGTCCCAATTTAATAGTCTTATTTAAAAAAGTATAACGCAAATCTCTGCAAAATCAATTAATTTTCTTTATGAGGGTTCACATTGTCACGGGGATGTTTAATGCCAACGTCCCCGTGACAATTTTGTGTTACTTCTTGCTATATTTTTCTATTTTTTTCTTCAAGGCATCCACCTGCTCGCCCTTAGTTACATCCCATTCTGTCGCCAGGACCTCAAGCTCTCTTTTACAGGTATCAACTATAAGAGCACTGTTGTTCATAAGCTCAGCCAGCA
>JAZUFN010000148.1:0-5482 GCA_045640725.1 Lachnospiraceae bacterium | reverse complement strand
CTGTACGGCGAGTACTATAATTAGCTTCCGCAAGGAAGCGTGTCCTTTTATATCCTTTGCCGAAGGCAATGGATGCCTGTACGGCGAGTACTACAAACCTGCTTATAAAAGCAGGTGCGACAAGGAGTGTGTAAACACTCCCGATACTACAAACCTGCTTATAAAAGCAGGTGCGACAAGGAGTGTGTAAACACTCCCGATACTATAATTAGCTTCCGCAAGGAAGCGTGTCCTTTTATATCCTTTGCCTATTAAAATACATTTTTCTTAATATCTTCTCTCATGGCAATAGCTGCCGCTCTTGCAGCGTCCGCAAAGCCTGCTTCGCCATATGAAGCATATGCCTCCTGCTTGTATGCAGCGATAATACCACGGGAAGAATTAATGATAGCACCCAGGCCGTCCTCATTGAAAAAGGCCTTGAGATCTGAACCCTTACCGCCCTGCGCGCCATATCCCGGTACAAGGATATAGGTCTTTGGCATAAGCTTTCTAAGGGCTGCTCCCATTTCAGGATATGTAGCTCCTACAACAGCTCCTACATTGGAGTATTCTCCATCCATAGAAGTCTCGCCCCACTCCTTTACCTTAAGCGCTACATGCTCATAAAGAGGACGTCCGTCTACAACTCTATCCTGGAATTCTCCGGATGAAGGATTGGAAGTCTTGACCAGAATGAAGATACCCTTGTCATTCTCATTACAGCAATCGATGAAAGGCTTGATGCCATCTGTGCCAAGATAGGGATTTACAGTTGCAAAATCATTACCAAAAGGCTCAAATTCATTACCACCCAGCCTTACTTTACCCAGCTGACCGGTAGCATATGCAGCAGAAGTAGAACCGATATCACCACGCTTAACGTCGCCTATAACAATAAGGCCTTTTTCCTTGGCATACTGAACAGTCTTTATATAAGCCTCGATTCCGGGCAGGCCGAACTGCTCATACATAGCTATCTGAGGCTTTACAGCAGGCACTATATCTGCCACAGCATCCATAATCTTTCTGTTGGAGCGATAAATAGCATCTGCCACACCTTCAAGGGTCTCGCCGAATTCTCCAAAAGAATTTCTCTTTATATACTCCGGAATGTAGGAAAGCATAGGATCAAGTCCAACAACAATAGGTGCTTCCTTTTTCTTAATCTCTGCAACAAGCTTTGAAATCATACTGTCTGTCCTCCACAAATTGTTAATATATGTTTACCGTATAGTTTTTTCCCTGCAAAAGGAGTATTCACACCCTTTGACTTAAATGTCTTCAGATCCACAGTAATCATGGACTCCAGGTCAAAAATAGTAAGATCGGCTACGCTGCCCACTTTCAGGCTGCCTCTGTCACTGTGAAGAATGCGAGCCGGCTTGCAGCTCATACTGTCTACCAGCTGGGAAATGGTCATATCGCCATTTACGCACAGTACAGAATAACATACCGAAAACGAAGTCTCCAGACCTACTATGCCAAAAGGGCTACCCATAAAACCATTTTTCTTTTCTTCAGCAGAATGAGGTGCGTGATCCGTGGCTATTACATCCATCTCTCCATTGGAAACCGCTTCCTGGAGTCTGGCTCTGTCCTTTTCAGTACGAAGAGGCGGATTCATTTTGAAATTGGCATCGTCTCCAGGTATATCATCTTCAGAAAGGGCTATATAATGAGGTCCGGTCTCGCCGGTCGCTCTGGCACCTTTTTCCTTATATTCCATAAGTATACCGGCAGACTCAAAAGTAGAACAATGGCAAAGATGAATCTGGGCACCTGTTTCCAGAGCCAGCATAAGATCTCTTTCTTCTATGGAATTTTCCACCTGATTGGTAATACCCGGCAATCCCAGCTCACTAGCTCTGCGTCCTGCATTCATAACGCCACCCCTAACCATGTTGATATCTTCACAGTGGTCAAAAATAGGAATATCCACTTCTTTAGCTATCTCCATAGCCCTGCGCATAAGCTCCTCGTTCATAACAGACTTTCCGTCCTCGGAGATAGCACAGGCTCCGGCATCTTTCATGCCCTTTATATCACAAAGCTCCGTGCCTGCCTGCCCCAAGGTAATGGCTCCGATAGGAAGTACATTGATAACTGCCGTCTCCTTCGCCCTGTCAACAGCCCATTTTACCTTTTCCGGCGTATCAATGGCAGGCTTGGTATTGGGCATCATACAGACTGTTGTAAACCCGCCGGCTGCAGCAGCCTGACTTCCCGTCTCTATAGTCTCTTTATATTCCAGCCCCGGCTCTCTGAAATGAACATGAAGATCGATAAAGCCCGGAAAAACATAATAGCCCTTGGCTTCTATAATCTCGTCGAAGTCCCCATCAGGGAGCTCACTGCTAATGGCTGTGATTTTATCATCTGTAATAACAATATTGCATACTTTATTGATATTCTGTGAAGGATCTACCAGATGTCCCTGTTTTATCAGCTTAGTCATACTTTACCTCCGCCAGAAATAGTCCCTTGGCATCAATAGCCTCCGGCAGCAGATCTCTGTTTTTTGTCTCCAGCACCTTTTTTACTAGGCTTCTGTCATTCTCTTCCGTACCAATGGACAAAAGCAGGGCCACTATATTTCTGGCCATATTGGGCCAAAAATCATCTCCCTCAAGGGTAATGGATATCTCATTGCCGCCATCATAAATATCAATGGCTCTCATATCACGTACCGTACTTTTTTTCATACGCTTATTATCGGAAAAGCCGGCAAAATCATGGCTACCAAGAAGATCGGCAGCAGCCTCCTTCATAAGCTTGACCTGGGGCTTTTTAAAACAATAATAATTGTATTTTCTGTCAAAAACCGAAGGTACCTCACCTACTGTGAGATGATATTCAAATACAAAGCCTTTGGCTGCAAATCCCGGATGAAAACGCTCGTCACACTCAACACATTCTAATACCGCAATGTCTCTGGGGAGATATCTGTTCAGGTACTGCTTTATCTCCAGCGTACGTTTCTTGGAATCGGTCTTGAAAGTACATACCTGCTTATATGCATGCACGCCGGCCTCCGTACGGATAGCACCAATCAGCTCTACAGGAGCATCTTCCATTTGCCTGAGTACTTCTGAAATCTTATCGGAAATACTGCCATTCTTGCTTTTGCCATGCGCAGCAGATGCGACCCAGCCTTCGTAACGACTGCCGTCATATTCTACTGTTAATTTTATATTTCTCATTTATTCCATCCTCAAATAGGTATCAATAGAATCGCAGATGGCCGCAGTTATTTTTTGCAGGTATTCATCTGTGTGGAGGAGTCCATCCTCTTCAGGATTGCTGGCATAGCCAAGAGTCAGTACTACTGAAGGCATTTTAGCCCAGTTTATGGAAGCTAATTTATCGGTAGTTCTGACACCTCTGTCGTTGGCACCGGTCTTGGCAATTAAGTTCTCATGCATCAGATCCCCCAGCTTTTTAGCCCCGGATATGGCATCAGTGGGGATGTAGGGATTGGAAGAGCTGGCATACTGCACATACATACCATGGGTAGTAGTGGTGCTGGAAGCATCCAGCTGAAGTCCAATAAGCATGTCGGCCTTGGCATCATTAGCTCTCTGTGCTCGCTCAGAATTGGAAACATTGTCTTCATCCACTTCTCTGACCAAAAGCACCTGATAATCTCTGGCCTCCAGCTCTGTTTTTATCAATTCAGCCATGCGCTGAGTCCAAAGGTACTCACGCTCTTTTGTAGTAGCACTGGTAGCACCATAACCCATTTTTTCAATAGTAGTGGCTGATCCCGGCCCGATAGGCTCCAAATCTTTGTTCTGGGTCTTCTGCTGTCCCGGATCAATAGCTATCAGAATGGGCTTCGCAGGCTCCTCTGTAGGTGCCGGAGTAACATCCCCGCCGGCTATTCCCGTAGGCTTCGGTGTACCGGAAAGATCTGCTATCTGTGGAGGCAGTGATGGACTGGGATTGTTTATCTCTCCCTTGCTTGCCTTAACAGCAGTAGTAATCCCCAGCGCCAGCGTAACCAGCAGCAGTGCGGCTACACTGCCAAACATAATCTTTGAAAAAATGCTTAATTCCCTAAACATTTTACACTCCTTTTATCCCTCAAATTAATTATCATTCTCCTAAACGGTTAAAACTCTCCACATTTAATTCTAACATATTGATGATGGCTTAACAACAAAAACCGATACAAAAAAAAATCTTTTTCCCTAATAATATCTCCATCGTTTTTTATGATAAGATTGTTGACATTCACCCGCATCTATGATAATATACTGCCTTGTCGGGATGATATCCCGTTAAACACTGTTCCATATTGGGACAGAACTCCTTCGAAGTTTTCGAGGAGACATCGAAATATGCTGCCTTGGCTCAGCTGGTAGAGCGTCGCCTTGGTAAGGCGGAGGTCGGCAGTTCAAATCTGCTAGGCAGCTTAAAAAATCGCACCCTTTAAGGTGCGATTTTTTTTATTTAAATTCTCTTTGTCTCACTATCTCATAAGCCAGGACTCCCATGGCTACGGAAGCATTCAGCGAATCAATCTGCCCCTTCATAGGAATTTTTGTAATAAAGTCACAGTTTTCTTTTACCAGACGGCTGACGCCCTCTCCCTCATTGCCAATGACAAGCCCGATAGGTCCTGTAAGATTCTGCTTATACATAAGCTCGCCATCCATATCGGCACAAACAAACCACAAGCCCTTTTCCTTAAGCTCCTTCATGGTCTGCACCATATTGGTAACCTTGGCTACAGGTGTATAGTTCAGTGCCCCTGCCGAAGTACGTGCCACTGTAGCTGTAAGTCCTACAGCTCTGTGCTTTGGAATAATGACGCCGTGAGCACCTGCCTGATTGGCTGTACGTATAATGGCGCCCAGATTGTGAGGGTCCTCAATTCCATCCAAAAGGATGATAAATGGAGCCTCTCCTCTCTCTGCAGCCAGTGCCAGAATATCGTCTACCTCAGCATAATCGTAAGCTGCTGCAATACCAATAACACCCTGATGCTTGCCGGTCTCAGACATCTGATCCAGGCGTTCCTTGGCTACAAAATTAATTATAGTATCTCCTTTTCTGGCTTCACGTACGATAGTCTGTACCGGACCATCCTTGCAACCATCCAGGACAAATAGCTTGTCAATGGTCTTACCTGAACGCATAGCCTCCAAAAGAGCATTGCGCCCTTCTATCTTTGTTTCATTAATTGTCTCTGTAGCTTTCTTTTCTTTATCAGACATCTTCATTTTCCTCTGTTTCTTTACTGTCTTCTACTATATTATTGCCGTTTTTCAGTACTTCCCATCCCTGCTCTATCAGACTGTACATACGTTCATAGTCTTTTTTCAGATACAGATAGCCTATCAGCGCTTCAAAACCTGTAGCTCTGTGGTAATCACCCAAAGTGGCATTTTTTGCAGCAGAATAGCTTTTGGCATTGCGACCTCTTTTATATACAGTCAACTCTTCTTCTGTTAATCTGTCCATAATGCCCGTAATCATTTTTGACTGAGTCACGGCT
>JAZUFN010000147.1:0-13073 GCA_045640725.1 Lachnospiraceae bacterium | reverse complement strand
TCCTGTTCTGGCCGGAGCAAGGTTGAATGAACAATGATAAAATACCATTTAGAATTACTAATTTCTACACTATGATTAGGAATCACTAAAATCCACGTATCCATAGGGATGGGGTGGAATTAAATTTTACAAATGACATTGCATTACCTTTTCTCAATATTATTTAAAGTACCCATTGACATTCTGATAATATTAGATATACTCATCTTGAAATTAATATTGATATTGTGCTAGGGGCGCATTTGCTGAGAGACGATTTCGTCGACCCTTATACTTGATCCGGGTAATACCGGCGTAAGAAAGCAGTTTTCTTTTGGTATACAGACCTCCTATGCACATGTAGGAGGTTTTTTTATGAAAAAAGATAAGGTACTTATCCTTGTTGAAGGAGCTATAATGATTGCTCTTGCCACAGCCTTGAGTTTTGTTAAGTTTATCCAGTTCCCCTGGGGTGGAGAAGTTACACTGGTTTCCATGCTCCCCATCTGCCTCTACTCTATCAAAAGAGGGCCTAAAGCAGGTATGTTTGTTTCATTTGTTTATGCCATTATCAGATTTATCTTTGGTATAACCCTCGGACATTTATTGGCCTACGGACTTTCTCCTTTTGCTCTTGCAGCAAGCATCATTTTTGACTATTTTGTTGCCTTTTCATTGCTTGGTCTTGCAGGTCTCTTCAGCAATTTATTTAAGAAAGTTATTTCCAATAAGGTTATGGATTTTATCTTCACAGTAGTCATCCTGGGCTTTGTTGTCACAATGATTCTGGTTTTCGAAAAATCTTTCTCTTCAGTGATTTTTATACTGCTTACTGTATTAACCGTAATTGTTACTGCTCTCCTGGTTAAATTCTATGAAAAAAATCCGGACATTACAGATAAGTCAAATATTATTGGCATAGCTATAGTTTGTATTCTTAGATTCCTGTCTCATTTCGTAGCAGGTGTTCTTGCCTACGGTAGCTTTGCATTCGAGCTGTGGAAAGGCTTCCCTGCAGAGAATATTCCTCTCTACAGCCTTGCTTACAACGGCGGTTACATGCTTCCTGAGCTGGTACTTGTACTTGTTGTCGCTATTCTTCTTTTCAAAGTACCTACCTTCAAGCGTTTCGTTAACACAGACCAACAGATGTAAGAATAAACAAATGTGACAGGGGGACGTATCTGATTGACACACTTTTGGCTAAAAGTGTGTCAATCAGATACATCCCCCTGTCACATTTGTGTCAATTAGATACGTCCCCCTGTCACATTTATTACATTTATAGCATATCCCAAAAGGCTAATTCATATTCACAGCACTTCCGGAATATCTCCAAATATTTTTCTCTATCCTCAGGGCCTGCATCCTTTGAGTAAGTATCTATCATCTCCATAAGTTCTGCATTGGCATCATTATATCCCTTTGAAATATAAGCTGAAAACCACCTGCCATACATGGAATCCTTTGTACACTCGGGGTATTTTGCCACAATATTCTTTGCAATATAAGCATAGCTCCAGGAGCAGCACAAAAGTACCAGAATACAATCAAGAAATTTGCCATTCTCGGCTACCTCGATCATGTAATTTATGTACTCCAGAGCTTTCTCAGGCAGCTCAATATCTTTTAAGTCCTCATAGCAACCCAGCTCTTCCATATAGGGTACATGTGACCGAAGAGTCTCTCTTACTGTGGCCTCCATATGGCTTACCAGATATTCTGCTTCAGTAAAGGTCTCTGTGCGTCTTACTCCGACCGCCAGAACATTTACATATTCCTTTAGATAAGCATAATCAACAACCTGGTATCTCTTGAATCTCTCCTGTGCAAGAGTCCCCTCTGCCATTCCCACAATAAATGGATGTGATAGAAATTTTTTTAATATTTCCTCTGATTGATTAATCAGATATTCTGTCATTTTCATATTGTTTACCATAAAAAATGCTACATATCTTTCCAGTCAGCCTTAGATAATTCGTCCAAAAAATACATGTGAAAAGTACCGGTGCCCTTATTTTCCGCCTCTGTCTTCTCCGCAGCTTTCTCTCCGCATTTACCGTAAATAAAAGCAGTGTTGACTACTGTTTTAAAGCTGTTATCGTAAGAAAGACGTGTGGCCAGCACTGCTGAAGCCATACAGCCCGCCCCTGTAATCCGTGACATCCAAGGTGAACCTGCTTCTATATACTCTGTACGTGTACCGTCTGTAACAATATCTGTAGCCCCTGATGCTACAAGCATAATTTGATGTGCAGCAGAAAAAGCCTCCATGGCCTCTGCCAGTTTTTTAACATAACAAGCGTCATGAGCCTCAGCATCAAGTCCTGAGCCAGTGGTCACGTCACTTATAATAGCGGCTATCTCATTATAATTTCCGCGTATGCACGTAATCCCACCTATCTCCAACAACTTTTTGCATACCTCACGTCTGAACGCTATGCCGGATACACCCACCGGATCCAGTACTACAGGATGACCCATGGCTTTCGCCTCTTTAAGCGCAATGCCCATTGCTTCATAGTCATAGGTCGCCCCCAGATTCAGAAGAAGTGCCTTTGAAAAACGCTGAACATCTGCAATTTCTTCTGTATGATGAGCCATAATAGGCGAGCCTTCCGCCGCCAGTACCGCATTGGCACAATCATTTTTTGTCACATCATTTGTAATACAAGAAATAATAGACTTCATATGGTCTCCAAGACTTAATTATTCAGCATATCCTGCAATTTTTTTAGCATGCCTGCTCCTTTAAGAGCCATTGTAAGGATAATGGCAATAACAGTACCACCGGCACAGCTTACGAAAAATGGAAATACAAAGGTGGTAAGTGCCAAGCTACTGGGTTTATTCATAAAGAGGATGGCAATAGGGCATGCCAGAAGGCCACCGATTACGGATGTGCCGAAAAGCTCTCCTATATATGCAAAAGGCAGCTTCTTGAAAAACTTGTAGAGAAGGCCTGCCAGAAGCGCTCCGCACATACTGCCGGGGAATGCCAGTGGTGAGCCAAGAGCGAGTAACAGTCGAATAGTACTGGCTACAAATGCACAGCCTACTCCCCACCAGGGTCCTACAAATACGGCACACATGATATTTACAAAATGCTGTACCGGTGCGCACTTTGCTCCTGCTACCGGAAATGAAAATGAAGATCCTACTACAGCCAGTGCTGCAAAAATTGCTGTTAATGCCAGTTTTTTAACGTTTTTGTTCATGAAATCTCCTTCATCTCTTGTCAGATGGCGGAGGCATCACACTAGTTTTCGTATTCGCCCTTAATGGCAAATGCGTGATTCATAGGGCCAGACCCTTTTCCCAGATCCAGCATAGCGCCCAGAGCTCCGGAAATATAATTCTTGGCTAATCGTACAGAAGTCTCCAAATCGCGGCCTTTGGCCAGGTTGGATGCTATAGCACTTGAAAGGGTGCAGCCTGTACCATGAGTATTGGGATTGTCGATACGCTTTCCTCTGAACCATACCGGCTCTTTGCCTGTTTCTACCAGCAGGTCATTGGCATCGTTGAGATTATGGCCACCTTTCAATAAAACGTTACAGCCGTAAGACTTATTGATAAGCTTTGCTGCAGTGACCATGTCCTCTTCTGTGCGAATGTCCATACCGGAAAGTACAATAGCTTCAGGAATGTTTGGTGTGATGACCATCGCAAGAGGTAATAATTTAGTTTTTAATGTAAGAATTGCATCATCACTGATAAGCTTTGCTCCTGAAGTAGCTACCATAACAGGGTCCACCACCACATTTTTTGCCTTGTATTCTGTAATCTTCGCTGCGATTACTTCTATAAGCGCAGATGAGGATACCATGCCTGTCTTTATTGCATCAGGGAAAATATCAGTGAAAATACTATCCAGCTGTGATGCAAGAAATTCAGGTGTAACCTCCATTATGCCTGAAACGCCGGTAGTATTTTGCGCAGTCAAAGCAGTGATCGCACTCATGGCATATACTCCATTGGCGGTCATTGTTTTGATATCTGCTTGTATACCGGCGCCTCCGCAGGAGTCACTGCCTGCGATCGTTAATGCTTTATTCATGTCTTTCTCCTTTGCATTACGTTTTCTTACGCGACAAAAGGTGGTGCCCCCGGTGTGCCGCGACCTGTTTAATTTGTCTTTTAGATATCCACTGATCTTAGATATTCAGCTGCTTTTCTACAGTCTTCCCGGGCAAAAATGCCACTGACTACTGCCATACCGGCTATCCCTGTGCCCTTGAGCAGATGAGCATTGCTTTCATCTATTCCGCCAATAGCTACTACGGGAATACCTACCGAAGATGTTATTTCCCTAAGCAGGGATAGGTCCATGGGCTTAGCATCGGCCTTTGTAGATGTTCCAAATACCGCTCCGCTTCCCAGATAATCTGCTCCGGCGGCTTCCGCTGCCTTTGCCTGTTCCACGGTCTTCGCTGTAACACCTATTATCTTGTCCGGTCCTAATACCCTTCTGGCCTCAGCAGCTGCCACATCCGACTGACCCACGTGCACTCCATCCGCAGAAATTTCTTTGGCTAGCTCCACATTATCATTAATGATAAATGGCACCTTGTACTTTTTGCAGATATTCTGAATCACTCTGGCCTCAGCCAGAAAACTGCCATAGTCCATCTCCTTTTCTCTGAGCTGTACCATGGTCACTCCGCCTTTAATGGCTTCCTCTACCTGTTCCGGCAGAGTCTGCTTAATAGCCCATCTTCCGTCAGTGACTGCATAAAGCGCTAATTTGTCTCTATTTAGCTTCATCTTAGTCCCCCTGAATAAATAAAAAGCAATATGCCAAAGACATACTGCTTATAATCACTTACTCACGTTTCCTTCACTGGCATTATCCAACAGGTTCTATGGGTCGTGAACGAATCGGTCCACCTCTCAGCCGGCGTTCGCCAGCTCCCCGTATTTTGTTTTGCAATCGTAATATATCCTATTCCTATGCCACTGTCAATACCATTTGTAGCTTTAGATATAGTCGCTGCCATATTGGCTATTTTTCCCTTTTACCGAAGCGTTTTTTTATTCTTTTCTTGACTTTTCCCTTTAACAAATGATAAAATACCCAATCGCAACTATTCAATGTTTGGTTCTTTGCCTTGGTTTTTATCCAAGGCTGTTTTTCTGAAAGAGGTTATTATGCAGGAAGTAAAAACAAACGATGAAGTAAAAATTCAGGAAAATAAAATGGGCGTTATGCCTGTGAAAAAGCTCGTTATCAATATGGCTTTGCCTATGATGGTGTCCATGCTGGTACAGGCGCTTTACAATATAGTCGACTCCATCTTTGTATCTCACTACTCAGATGACGCTTTAAGTGCTGTATCTATGGCGTTCCCGTTGCAGACTCTGCTTATCGCAGTAGGTGCCGGTACCGGTGTAGGTATTAATGCGCTTCTTTCCAGATCTCTTGGTGAAAAGAGATTCGACAAAGTTAACAAGGCCGCTGCCAATGGTCTCTTTCTTTATGTTATGAGCTGGCTGGTATTTATAGCGTTAGCTTTTACCATCGTTAAGCCTTTTTCCTACAGTATCATGGAAAAGCCTGAAGATGCACCTATCGCGGACCTTGCCACAGTATATCTTACAATAGTTATGGCTTTTTCTCTCGGTCTTTTCATGCAGATGTATTTTGAACGACTACTTTCCTCTACAGGAAAGACCATGTTCAGCATGATCAGCCAGATCAGTGGTGCTGTTACCAATATTATTCTTGATCCCATTTTGATTTTCGGTCTTTTAGGCCTTCCGGAAATGGGTATTGCCGGTGCTGCCATAGCTACTGTTATTGGCCAGGGTGTCGCTGCTATTGTTGGTCTCACACTTAACCTCAAGGTAAATCACGAAATATCCTTAAGTTTAAAAGGTTTTCGCCCTGATATACGTACTATCGGTATTATTTATGCGGTAGGCTTTCCTTCCATCATCATGCAGTCAGTCGGTAGTATTATGAACTACGCTATGAATAAGATTTTGTACAACTTTACTGCAGATGCCATCTCTGTATTCGGTGTTTACTATAAGCTTCAAAGCTTTTTCTTCATGCCTGTCTTCGGTATGAATAATGCCATAGCCCCGATTATTGCATACTGTTACGGTGCTGAACAGAGAAAACGTATGATCAAAACTATAAAATTCAGTCTGACTTTGTCGGGTACCATTCTTTTTGTAGGCTTTCTGGCCTTTGAGTTGACTCCGGGACTGTTGCTTCAGATTTTCGATGCCAATGATAATGTTATGGCAATGGGTATACCTGCTCTTCGTATTATCGGCATCCACTATTTAGTTGCTTGGTACTGTATCATAGTCGGTACCGTCTTCCAGGCCTTGAACCGCGCGGTATACAGCCTTGTTGTTTCTATCATGCGACAGATTGTGGTTCTTCTCCCTGCAGCATATCTTCTGTCTCTGACAGGCAACCTGAATGCTGTGTGGTGGTCTTTCCCTATTGCTGAAATAATGTCATTCCTTGTAACTTCAGGTTTCTTTATCTCAGTATATAACAAAATCATCAAAAAACTCCCCGAAGGCAGGGAATAATATAGAATCGTATCTATTATTGCGTGCTCATGATGCGAAAAAATCCGTGGCAGACCCCGACCGGTATGCCACGGATTTTCTTTTATCGTATGTTCCTTATTACATTTACTGTTTCACAAATTTGATTTTTATATATGTTACGTTGATAGCCAGGCCTGCCTGAGTACTGTTTCTGAAGTTCAGCGTAAGAGCTCCGTTTGTGACTGTGACTTTTGCTGTAAGTGGTTTACCTGTTACCTGATAGTCAGAAGCCAACACCTTTTCCGTTTCAAGTCCTTTGTCGGCATAGACCATGTGGTTATTCGAGCATGCCCAAGGATTTGAAAAACCGATTTCCACTTCATATTCCCCGTTTGGCAGCTCAAAGTAATAGTCCAGATAGCGTTCTTTTATTCCGTTTTCATACTGATTCTTTGTATATCTGCAGGTGTCTTCTTTTGCCAGCCCGTCCATGATATTGAACTCATAGGCCCATGTGTTGGCAGTGTAAATTGCTTCACTTTTTGCACTACCACCATATCTGTCGTTGGGATTGTCCTTAAGTCCCCATTTTTTCCCGGTTACTGCATCATATCCGTAAAGCTGCTCAGTAACACTGTTGTATACGCCAAATCTCTCGCCGGGTGCAACAGTATATACGTTATGGTCGCCACAATCCACAAAATATGCGACGTCCCCATCCACTTCATATTTTTTCTCAGAAGTCATAACGTAGATAAAATCACACACTTTGGCAGATTCTTTGCCGTCACTTCCGCTGAACGTTACAGATATTACATCATAGCTGTTACCATTGGCATTCTTTTTTTCCGCACTGTTTATTATTGATGCGGGGATGCTGACTTTTAATGAGTAGCTGTCTTCTTTTCCTATATAATCCAGCTTGTCCTCAAAAATCACCTGTGTACCTGCAGTAATTTTCAGTGTTTTGCCGTTGTCCGCACGTCGAAGTGTCATAGAGAGAAAGTTTTCCTTACCTTTTTCCACGGAAAAAATGTAGGTAAAGCTGCCGTTCTCAGATGCATATCTGTAGGTACCGTCATTAGTAACGCCCACAGACCCGTTATCCTTCATGTCATGAAGTGCATCGTTTTCATATTGGCCATAGCCCGGCTGTACTGTATCGATTACCGTATCAATGCTCTGCTTTTTACTCTCCGTCTCTTCCTGCGCTTCTTCCTCTGTCACAAAGTAAAAATATATTCCGTAACGCTCTTTGTACTTGGTGTAGTGAGGTGTAAATACAAGCTCGGTACCTTTAAGTGCAAAGTTCATTCCATCCTTTGTAAAGTACTCGGAAAGGTTATTGATAAAGCTATCGCGTGTTACGCCTTTTGGCAAAATAACCGTTTCACTGTCCACCTTTTTATCCTGAGGAATAGTAACGATTACTCCGGTAGTGGTAACCTTCATGTTCTCACTTCCGAGGCCTGCTGAGAGCACGATGGGGCCATATTTAAAGCCCAAAACGCTGTCACTGTCCGGTAGCGAATATGCCACCAGCTTCATTGGAATATTTAGCTTAATTACATCGCCTTTCTTGAAGTTTTGCGCTACGCATGCATATCCTTCTACTACCTCATATGCGTAGGCATCTCCGTTAAGTGTGATTTCCATGTTGCCGTCACACCAGTCAGGTATGCGAAATCTGAGTATCGTTTTTGCAGTTTTTCCTGCTGTATCAGTAATGGTAAAAACTGCGTTGCCACCGTTTAACACTTCTGACTCCTGCTTGAGTGTCAGTCCTGCTGCCGCGACACTTGAGCTCAGATACATATTTACAAAAATACTGTTATCTTTTGCAAAGTATATGGCATCTGCAAGGCGTGTGAAATTTTCCATACCCGTACCGGTGCAGCACCAGAATTTCGTGAAAGGTGTGCTGTATACCTTAAAGTAGCCTGTAGCCATAGGCTGGAAATACATTGTCATACCTGTCTCAGGATTTTGAGAAGACAGAATGGCGTTTATATATGTATTTTCATAAAAATCAGCGTATTGTTTGTCAGCAGTCTTCATAAACAAAAGCTTACTGAGCTTCAGCATGTTATATGTGTTACAGGTCTCGTTATTACAGTTGGTACGTTCGGCATCAAGTACGGCATCTCCACCAAAATGCTCCCACTCACTGTTACCGCCTGTTATATATGTGTGATTATCACGTACCATTGCGAAAAATGCTTCGCAGTATTCAAGATATTTGGAAGCATCTACTTTTTCACCATTAATAGTCTGTCCGTCCAGATATATAAAGCGCTTCATAGCACCCACAAATTTCGGAATAGTGGTATTGGCATGCAGGTTGTTAAGTGCATTTTTCTTGCCCGACAGAACTTTTTCAAAGAGTGTTTCTTCATCAAACTGATGTGCCGCAACGGCATATTTTTCTTCGCCGGTAATGTGATAAAGGTCATAGAGGCAATCATTCATTCCACCATATTCTGTTGCAAGTGTGCGGGAGCGCACTGACAAAGACCAGTCGCTCACACGGTTGTAAACCCAGTCCCCCAAAGCTTCTGCTACCTGCTTTGCAGGCTCATAGCCGGTGTTCACATATACATCAATAAGCCCTTGAAGGATTTTATGCATGGTGTACCACGGCACCCAGGCCTCTGTAGTAATATTGGTTTTACCCACCTCTACATTGTCGAATTGAATCTCGGGCTTCTTACTGTTAATAACAGTCGCACACCAAATAAATCCCGGCTTTCCTTTTGTGTTGTCCTGACAGATCTTGAGCTCGTCAACAATATATTTAATGTTGGCCAATAGCGTCTCTTTATCTTCCTTGGAAATATCAGGGCTTAAGTATGCAAAAGAACAGGCACTGATATAATGTCCAAAAGAATGACCTGCAATAAGCGAGTCTTCCCATCCCGGATATCTGTCCTTCCCTTTCATATCAAGGCCTGCCGTCTCGCGAAAACCTGCCAGCCATCTGTCCATATCAAAGGAAAGAAGATACTCCACTTCCAACGACAACGCATTGGTAAGATATGCTTCACTAAGGGATACCTTGTCCGCACTAAAGTCCTCCAAGTCCCTAATAATGTCCGCTTTTTCTACATTTTCCACTCTTTTTTCTTCCTTTCCGCATCCGGTGGTCATAATCCCCATAACCGCAACCATACTGAAAAAATACAACAAAACCCGCTTCATGTCTACCTCCTCCGTGCACTTTAGTTCATTTAAACTACATCAAATGTCGATCCAAATAAATGGACAAACAAGCAGTTTAAATGTATAATTAGGCAAAAGGAGTTTTTATGAACAATCTTTTTCTTTCAACAGAATATCGCAGAAAAGTATTAGAATGTGGCTATACTATCGTATCTGAAGGGATTTTCCACCCAGATCGCGTAATGCATGAATTTGTTCTTTTGTATATGATCAGCGGCTCATGGAATGTATATATAGGCGACGAATGTTTTTCCATCAGCGCAGGAGATATTCTGCTTATGCCGCCTCGAGTCAGACATTACAGTCTGGAAAAATGCTCGAACGATATGAAGAACATGTACATTCATTTTTGTCCTGTCCCCGGCGATCTTTTATACTCAGCATCGTCACTGACAGTCCCGGTTCATATTCGTTTTTCAAATGCTGACAACCCTTCCTCAGATTTCAGAAACATTATCAATCTGTTTTATTCATGTCATTCCGTCAACAGAGACTTTCTCCTTTCTTGCCATCTGGAGGTGCTGCTTGGGCGCATTTCCGAAGAAATGATGGAGAAAAATGATGAGGATGCATTTCCACCTCTGATTTCCGACGTCATTCGTCTGTTCACCGAAAGTCCGGAACGATTTTTTTCACAGGATGAGGTGGCACGCAGGTTTGACGTTTCTGTCCGCAACCTGACTTCAAAGTTCAAAAGCGCCACCGGCACTTCACTTCATGCATGGCAGATAAATCATAAGCTCTACCTCATCCACGATATTCTACGTTATGATTCTTCCAGAAAGCTTCACGACCTGGCAGAAAGCTATGGCTTTTATGATGAATTTCAGCTTTCCCGTTTGTACAAAAAGAAATACGGCTTCTCCCCAAAACAAGGAAGAAGCCGCTAGGTACTCCTGCAGTTCAATCTGCAGGTTTTTTATCTCTGTCCCTTATCGTAAGGGATACCCTCTGCTTTCGGGCATCCGGACTTGCCTGCCGTCAACGCAAGCACTACCAGTACCACAAAGTAAGGAATAATGTTGTAGAAATACATCGGCATATTGATCTTCTGCAGTATCTCAATACCGCCTGAAACTGCACCGACACACTTTAAGAAGCCGAATAGCAATGCTCCGAGTGCAATCCAAAGCGGATTCCAGTTACCAAAAATCATAATCGCCAAGGCCAAAAAGCCCATACCTGCTACGTTACTGTCTGCAGTTGCTGCTGCCGTAGTAGCGATATAAACATATCCGCCGAGACCTGCAAGGGCACCGCTTATGGTAACTCCCAGATATCTCATCTTAAAAACGTTGATACCAGCTGAAGCCGCTGCCTGTGGATGCTCACCGCAGGAGCGCATGCGAAGGCCTGTTTTGGTCTTATACATCCAGATAGAAAGAATGATGAAAATCGCAATTACTATATATGTCGAAATATATGCCTTATCAATGAAAATCTGTAAAAATGGATTTACATCAGGATTTTTAATCGCATAGCTTTTAAAGTTCGCCGGCATAACCAATTTTTCCTGATTGAAAAAAGCAAGTCCTACAGTATTTACCAATGCAGGTGCCAGCATGTTAAGGGCTGTACCGCCGATAGTCTGGTCTGCTTTCAAATGAATAGCCGAAAAGCTTAATAACAGTGAGTAAAGAGCGCCGCTTGCAGCTCCTACAGCCATAAGGATGAGATAAATAATCTGTGGATGATCCAGCAGAATATTGTGATTTGCAAAGAAAATACCTACGATAGCACCACAGAAAGCGCCAAAAATCATTTCGCCTTCCAGTGCCAGGTTGATGACACCGCTTCTTTCTGAGAAGCAGCCTGCGAGGGCTACAATCAGAAGAGGAACTGCGTACATCATAGTTTTCTGAATAATCAGTACTATTTCAGCTGCCTGCATTTATTTGCCCTCCTTTTTATCTTTTTTTCTTGCCACTATGAGACCCCTGAAAAGATTTGCGAAGCCTGCAAAGTAGATAATAAGTGCTACGATTATATCTGCTACATATCTGTTGAAGCCTGCAGACACCATCTTTTCACCGCCCATTGCCAGATATCGGATGAAAAGTGATGAAAATACTGTACCAAGCGGATTGGATGATGCCAAAAGTGCAGCAGGAATACCATTAAAACCGTAATCCGGAAGCTTCATGTACGCAGCATTAAAGTTGAACTCAATACCCGGATTCAGGTAATAAAGTGCGCCGCCCAGACCTGCCAAGCCGCCTGCAATGGCCATAGATAACACGATGTTTCTTTTTTCATTCATACCTGCATATCTTGCAGCGTCCTTATTGTGACCGCATGCCTTTAGCTCATAACCGAAGGTGGTTTTATTTAAAATAATGTAAATAATAATGGCAACAATAATTGCAATAATAATACCCATGTCAATATAGGCATTGTTGAAAGCATTCTTCAGTCCGAGATTCGGTGTACTATTACCTGTCGTAGACGTTGTGATAAGATATCCGCCTTTACCTACAGCGTGGAGATGCTTTTGTGTACTGAACACCCAGCTTGTAATATTGGCCGCGATCCAGTTGGTCATAATGCATACGATTACTTCATTAACTCCAAAAATTGCCTTGAAAAATCCCGGAATACTTCCCCATGCTGCTCCCGCCATCATACCACAGAGAAGAGCAAGTATCCATACGAGCAGTCCTAATGGCTTACTTGCCGAATTATCAATATTCAGCGCGATTGAGAGAGATACCAGAGTTCCCATAAGGAACTGTCCTGCAGCACCAATGTTGAAAAGTCCCGTTTTAAACGCAATAGCTACCGAGAGACCGCAGAGTGTAAGTGGTGTAGCGTAGAAGATCATATTACCGAGACTTGCTTGCCAATGAGTACCGGAAAACGGTCCCATTATAAGATACGAAACGCCTTCAAACACCTGATATATTTCTATATCGGGATTGCTGAGGGCCAGGATAATCATAATGATTATACCTACTACCAGGCCTGCCAAAATACTTACAAGAGATGCAAATAAGGATTTGAGGCCTTCTGTCATTGCTGTTTTATTCATTTGCCCCTCCTTAATCTCTCTTGGCGCCGGCCATATAAAGACCGAGCTCTTGAGTAGTAGTTGTCTTCGGATCCAGCTCTCCGACTATTTCTCCCTCATACATAACAAGGATTCTGTCGGAAAGCGCCATTACCTCTTCCAGCTCAAGGCTTACAAGAAGTACCGCCTTGCCCTGATCACGTTCTTTTACAATCTGATTATGAATATACTCGATGGCACCAACGTCCAGACCTCGCGTTGGCTGAACTGCGATGAGTAAATCATGCTCTCTGTCCATTTCACGGGCAACAATAGCCTTCTGCTGATTACCACCTGACATAGATCTGGCAATAGT
>JAZUFN010000146.1:0-4781 GCA_045640725.1 Lachnospiraceae bacterium | reverse complement strand
TTACCATTTCTTTTTCCTCCTAAATAGGTCCTTTTAATAATATATGTTTATGTAAATATCTCAACGATATGACATACAATGTAATTAACAACAAAAGATAAAATGATTAAAAAGGGAAACCACCTTTTTTACCACCAAAGCCTCCGAAAGGATTGCCATGTTTATTATTCATCATGCCCTTCATCTGCTTCATAATCTGCTTTTGATTCTCTACCTGCTTAACCAGACGATTAACTTCGGCAATATCAACACCTGCGCCCTTGGCTATACGCTGCTTACGCTTAAAATTCATAAGCTTGGGATTGGCTCTCTCGTCAGGAGTCATGGACTGGATAATAGCTATTGTGGGCTTGAACATATCATCATCCATTTCAACGCCCTTAAGCGCTCCTCCCATGCCCGGAAGCATGCCCATTATTTTGCCGATTCCGCCCATTTTCTTCATCTGATTAATCTGATCCAAAAAGTCATTATAATCAAACTCGGCTTTTTTAAGCTTCTTAGCCATTTCTTTGGCTTTTTCCTCATCGATTTCAGCCTCGGCTTTCTCAATAAGGGTGAGCACATCGCCCATACCTAAGATACGACCGGCCATACGATCCGGATGGAACTGCTCCAGATCTGTAAGCTTTTCTCCCATACCTGCAAAAAGAATGGGAAGGCCCGTAACGCTCTTTACTGAAAGAGCAGCACCGCCTCTGGTATCGCCATCCAGCTTTGTAAGGATGACACCGGTCAAAGGAAGCTTTTCATTGAAGGTCTGGGATACATTAACTGCCTCCTGACCCGTCATGGCGTCTACGGTAAGAATAATATTAGTCATAGGAACATGCTGATTGATCTCAATAAGCTCATTCATCATGTCCTCATCTATCTGCAAACGACCGGCTGTATCCACGATAATCATGTTATAACCGTTCTTTTTTGCTTCTTCTCTGGCTGCCAGGACTATATCCAATGGCTTCACATCGGTACCCATGGAGAAAACCGGAACACCGACTCTCTCACCGTTTACCTTTAACTGCTCTATAGCCGCAGGACGATAAACGTCACATGCTACCAACAGAGGCTTTTTGCCTTTATTTTTATAAAGGCCCGCAAGCTTGGCAGCGGTAGTAGTCTTACCTGCACCCTGAAGACCTGCCATCATAATAAATGTCTGCTCGTTGGCAGGCAGAAAGCTTATCTCGGCGGTCTCGGAGCCCATAAGTGAAACCAGCTCTTCATTAACCAGCTTAATAACCATCTGACCCGGAGTAAGAGAATTCAGAACTTCTTCACCTACAGCCTTTTCAGAGACACTGTTAACAAAATTCTTAACAACCTTAAAGTTAACATCTGCCTCTAATAGAGCCATCTTAACCTCTTTCATGGCCAGCTTAACATCATTTTCATTAAGCTTTCCCTTGCCACGAAGGCCTCTAAAGACATTTTGTAATTTTTCTGATAAGGATTCAAATGCCATTATTCTTTATCTCATCACAAAGAGCTGTAATCTGATTTGCAATCTGACCATCCAGCCCCTCTGTCAGTCTTTTAATTTTCTCCAGCTTTTCCATATCCATAAGATATTTATCATATAAATGAAGCATATCTTCGTAATGGGAAAGCTTCACGCCAGCCCGCTTAATAATGTCATGAACGCCCTGTCTGGTAATACCGGCGTTCTCTGCAATCTCAGAAAGGGACATGTCATCGTAAAAGTACATGGTCATAATCTCTCGCTGATCCTCACGAAGCAAAGCACCGTAAAAATCAAAGAGCAATGACAATTCAACTTTTCCCTCTAAAGAACTCATAGATATAATCCCTCAATAACTTATTAAGCCTACGGAATAATACCACATAAAAAAAGAGCTGTCAAGAGAAATACTTGACAGTCTCAAATTATTTTTATTACAGCATTTCTTTAGCCAAATCATCATGATGATTTTTGATGGCTTCTCTGATTCTGGTGGATGAAATAGGCTCTCCGTCAAATTCCACTCTCTTAACTACAGTTACTTTAAAATCATATATTTCAGCAAAAGCCTGCAGCATTTCTATGTCTCCCCGCCTGTCCTTACCAAAGCGGAAATCATCGCCCACCACTACTTCCTCGGCATTCAGCGCATTTATAAGAATCTCATCAATGAAGTCTTCAGCTTCCATTTCCATAGCCTTTTTGGTAAAAGGATAAAGAATGTAATAATCAATGCCAAGTTTTTCAAACTTCTTTTCTTTTTCCTGCTCTGAGCAGATATTTTTCTGCTCAGGTTTATAGTATGGAGAATCCTTTGTTATATCAAAGGTAAAAATCACAGTTTTCCTATTCTTTTTATTCTCCATCATCTTTGAAATAAGTGCCTGATGCCCTTTATGAACGCCATCAAATTTACCCAAGGAAACAATAGAACCATCAATATCAAGTTTTGATATATCGCGTATAATCTTCATATACCTGTCTCCTTACTTAGTCACATCTGCATGAACATTTTATAGGGTTTAAATTTTCCTTTTTCCCCGTCAAATTCATAGAGGCCATAAAAAATCCCTTTTGAATCATAAACACGTAAAATATCTCCCGATTCCACATGTCCATGCTTTACTTCTGATTTTCTGAGGAAATTACCATTATACAAAAGGCGGTCAAAATCAGGCAAAGTGTCCATTCTTTCATATTCAGAAAAGACTTTATCGATGGGAAAAATCACCTCATCCAGTCTGCCTTCGTCCCTTGCTTCTTCGATCTGAGACAGGGTAACACTGTCAGCTATTTCAAAGCTGCCGGATTTTTTACGTACCAATGTCTTCATACAGCCATAGGTATCCAGTATCTCACCCAGATCTCTGCAAATACTTCTTATATAGGTCCCCTTACCGCAGGTAATCAAAAGCTTAGCCTCAATAATCTGCCCCTCTGCACAAGTAGTGTCTTCAATATCAATACTATAAACAGTAACAGGTCTTTTTTCCACTTCAACTTCCTTACCTGCTCTTGCTATCTCATAAAGCTTTTTACCATTCACTTTTATAGCTGAGTACATAGGCGGAAGCTGCATTATGTCTCCTGTGAGGGAATCGCAGGCCTTTTTAAGGTCGTCATAGGAAAAATGTACATCTTTTTCCCCAGTTATAGTACCTGTCACATCCAAGGTATCAGTGGCTCTGCCAAAAATGCACTCCGCTTCATATACTTTGACCTTGTCCGTAAGCATGTCACAAAGCTTGGTAGCAGAGCCTATACAAACTGGTAAAACTCCCACCGCCATGGGGTCAAGAGTCCCTGTATGGCCTATGTGGCGAAATTTAAGTATTCCTCGCAGCTTGGCTACCACATCGTGGCTGGTAAATCCCTGTTCTTTATATACATTTATGATGCCATTTATCATAATTTTAAGTCCTAATCAGTAAAACTAACTTTTTGTAGCTTAAAGGCCGAAAAACGGGGCTTAAGGTCCACCGCCTTTCGGCCTTATTATTTGATACTTACATGAAAAACAAGTCAGCTTCCTCTGACTCTGTAGCATCTTCATCGCTTCTGTCAGGAATCTGTGCGATAACATCGTCAATCTTCTTTGACATGGTAACGCCATATTCAATAGTAGCATCACCAACAAAAGTAATGACCGGAGTATTTCTCATATTCATGTTGTGTGCCAGTCTGCCTCTGATAAATCCTGCTGCAGAATTCAGACCCTTTACAGTGTCGGAAAGAGCCTCGGAATCTCCCAGGCAACTCACCCATACCTTACATGTTTTGAGGTCCGGAGCCACATATACATCAATTATACTGGTAAAAGGTGATATACGGGGATCATGCACTTCATCACGAATAATCATTGAAAGCTCTTTCTGAACTTCAGAATTTATTCTGATGTTTTTAATACTGTTTTTTCTCATTTTCTAGGCACCTCAACCATCTGGTAAAGCTCAATTGCATCACCTTCCTGAAGGTCTGTGAATTTCTCAAATACAAGACCGCACTCGTAGCCGGCTGCAACTTCCTTTACATCGTCCTTGAAACGCTTGAGGGAAGCCAGATTTCCTTCGAAAATCTGATCCTTACCACGCTTAATACGAGCTTTACAGCCTCTGACGATCTTACCATCCAGAACAAAGGAACCTGCAATAATACCAACACCTGATGCCTTGAAGGTCATACGTACTTCTGCATGACCGATTACCTGCTCCTCGAAAATAGGATCAAGCATGCCCTTCATTGCCTGCTCTACATCATCAATAGCATTGTAGATAACATTATAGAGACGAAGGTCAACCTTCTCACGTTCACAAATATCTTTAGCCGTATTATCAGGCTTTACATTAAAACCAATAATAATAGCGTTTGAAGCGGATGCCAAAGTAGCATCAGACTCGTTGATGGCACCAACACCACCATGAATTATACGAACAGCCACTTCATCATTGGAAAGCTTAAGCAGAGACTGCTTGATAGCTTCTGCCGAACCCTGAACGTCTGCTTTTACAATGATATTTAATTCTTTTACATTTCCTGACTGAATCTGAGAGAATAAGTCATCTAATGACATCTTTGACTTTGTCTCTTCAATCAAACGATTCTTGTTCTCTGAAATGTATGTTTCAGCAAATGATCTTGCCTCTTTCTCTGTATCTGTTGATACAAATGTCTCGCCTGCTTCTGGAACAGCAGAAAGACCTAAAATCTCAACTGGTGTAGAAGGACCTGCCTCCTTCACTCTTCTACCCTGATCATCAATCATCGCACGAACTTTACCATAGCAGCTACCACATGCGATTGGCTGACCAACTTTTAATGT
>JAZUFN010000145.1:0-17067 GCA_045640725.1 Lachnospiraceae bacterium | reverse complement strand
AGGACCTGTAATAAATGCAAGAATCAGGGTGTTTTTCAGGGACTTCAGGAATATTTCATCTTCTACAAAAAGCTTAATGTAATTTTTCCAGCCGATAAAGGAAGGAAACTGCAGCATATCATAATAAGTAAAGCTGAGAGCAATACTCATGATAATCGGCACTACCGAATAAACGAAGAAAATGATGAAGAAGGGGGCAAGCATTGCATAGCTTGCACGACTCTTCCTGATGCGGTAGGAGAGCTTATTCTGCTGAGAAGCAATTATGTATGCTGAAGTCATATTTTCCGTATTGGTTTTCTTAGCCATATCTCTCTCCTTCCTTATTTTTTCTTAAGTCCAAGCTCATCCAGCTTGTATGTGATTTCTGCATTGATGTAGATAACCTGATCCATCAGTTCTTCTCGTGGAGAAGAAGTATCCGGATTGGTAACTACCAGGTAAAAGGCATTATTTACATTTCTCCAGGTAATATAGCCACCGGGAATCTGATCTATTCCACGTACCCACTTCATGGATTCTTTCAATGCATTGAAGTCTGCGATAGGCCATGCCATGTTGTTGAAAGCCTCGTAATTGGCTGTAGGTACACGTGCTGATGATCCCATAAGGCCTTCCATCTCGCGACCGTAGTCTGTCTGAATTTCAGCACTGGTCCACCATTTAAGGAATTCCCAGGACTCCTCAGGATATTCCGTATCATTCATAATCATGGATGCCAGACCTGTAGATGCTACTGTATGGTCTACGCTGCCGTCAGACTGGATGGTGCCCGGAATAGTTGTAAAGGACCAGAGGCCTGCAATATCAGGTGCAGAAACCGCAAAATTGTTGTAATCGCTGTAATCCGCAATAATGATAGGACACTCACCTGTACGGAAGCGTTCTTCAACTGATGTCTCACGGTCCAGCTTGTAGTCTGTGTAATAATTACAGAAAAGCTTAAATACTGTTATGGCTGTATCACTGTCCAGGTCACAGGCTGTTCCCTCATCATTGTAATACTGGCCGCCATTCTGATAGAGGAGGCTGGCAAAAAGCTGTTCTGTAGGGTGCATGCCGAATTCCATCTGGTTTTTGGCCAGCTTGGTCATGGCTACCTTAACGTCTTCCCAAGTTTCCGGTACTTCCATACCAATCTCTGACAGAATATCTTTTCTGTAGAACATTACAGGGAATGTAAGTGTGTCAGGCAGAGCGTACTGATGTCCGTCGTAAATAAACTGTGTGTAAGCTGCCTGCGGGAATCTTTCCAAAACTTCCTTGTAGTCAGGGAAACGGGAAATATCATATACGGCTCCTCTGATACCGTAGTTAACAGGAGTATCGTTACCTGAGCCCAGTACTACACCTGCAGCCATACCGGTAGAAGCTACCTGAATAGCCACATCAGGGCCCTGACCTACCAGGGTAGCCTTTAGCAGGGTATTCATATCTACCAGCTGTACGTTGACAGATATTCCTGTCTCTGAAGTGAATTTTTTATCAATAAGCGATTTAATAACATTGGCCTGATCACGACCTGAACCTACCCAAAGGGTAATGGTCTTGGAGTCTTTATCCTCATTTACATTACCGATCTGGTTATAGTCGATAATGAAGGAGAAGAACAATCTCTTTATTTCATGCCAAAGCTTTACAAAGAAATTGGCATTCTTATAGCCTGACTTCTGCTCAGGTGAATATACAGTAATGGAGTCCAAAGCCAGCGGCTGTGATACTACATTCAGTACCCAGTTACCGGTAGCACGGATATTGGACTTAAAGGTACCCATAACTCGTACTACATAGTCGTTGTCCTTAATCAGCTTTTCCAGCTGATCTGACATGGTCTTAAGTACTGTCTTTTTATCGGAATTCTTTCCCGCTACCACATCCAGCTTGGCCAGAGCACTGTCAATAAGCGCCTTAGCCTCTTTAAGCTCATTTGTAAGGTTTGGTAATGAAGCTTCGATCTGATAATCACGATATGCATCCGGAGCCACACCGGTAATCTTTATTATCTCTCTGTAGATAGCATTCAGCTTCTGGACTGCATCTTCTACTTCACCGACGATGTCTGCAAAATCACCCAGCACCACTTCCATACGAATGGTATGTGTGCCTTTTGTAAGGTAGAATTTGTATGCATTACCATCATCATCCTGAAGGATATCGGTACGCCAGTTCTGCTTGTAGCCGAAAGGATACTGACTCATTTCTTCAAAAGGCAGCTCACCGTCAATGGTAATACGACGGGATACTTCAACACCCCTGGAAAAATTCTGCTTGGTTCTCATGGCTATCTGATAGTATCCGTCAGAAGGAACTGAAAATTCCCATTCAATCCACTGACCTACCAGTCTCCAGGAGTTGCCTCCGATAATATTGTTTAAAAGGTACTTGGCAGAAGCCGGATATACATCCGGAGAAGCCTGATCCTGCTGAGGATAAAGCATCTGAGAAGATGTCTTACTGGCAAATTCAGCCTCGATTTTAATCACTGCGTCAGTAGCATCCTTGGCACCTGTTTTGTCCATCTGTGCCTTGTATGCGGAATAGTTTACGGTAGACTCCACATTGTTAAATACTATGGAATGAAGGAGCATGGGCTCTCTTACCGACATAAGAGAAACAGTGTGTTTACCTTTTTCCAGATATACATAGAGAGGAGCTGAGATGTAGCCATCGGAATCATAGGTATATCTCTGCTGCCACTCAGGAGCCTCTACCATACCCGGCTTTTCCTGATTACCCTGATTATCTGCGGGCCAGTCAATGACTGTAACGCCATTATCATTTACGCTGGTATTTTCCGCATCAATCTTCCATACTCGGGTAAAAGATACCAGAGAATATTCTTTGAAAGGAAGCTCTCCATCAATGAAAATCGAACGCTCGATGTTGGAATTCTTACCTGCTACAGGATAGTACACCAGAGACATGTTGTAGAAGCCTGTTTCCTCTACTTCGATATCGTACTCGATAAGAGAGTCCTCTGAAGTGAGGATGGCATTACCCTGCTTGCCTTCGTAGTCCTTATAGATGGTCATTTCCTTCTTTTTGCCGGACTCTTCGTATCTGACTGCATCTGCTGCGGTAGCTACGATTTCCTTGGAAGGAAATTTGGCATTTTTGTGAGCTTCTGCATATGCAAGAAAGCCCGGTACACCATCACCGATATTGTAGGTACTGACAATATCCTCGTATTCTTTCATGGATTTGTCTGTGATGGCTTTAGCCACATTGGGACCTGCAAAACAGGTCACCACCATGCTCATCACCAGCACAGACGCTATGCTTCTTTTGAAAAACTTCTTTTTCATTGAATTGCTCCTCATTAAAGGTTGCATTATTTTTTTGAGTATTTACTAATATCCGGAAGCTCATCCAGCGTCAACACTCTGTCGCTGTTGTATACCTCCTTCAGTACATCTTTTTCATTGTATTCTTCACTAAGAGAAGGGGCTCCAACTACTGTTTTTTGTATGAATTCTCCCTGCCAGGTAATAAAGCAGCCCCAAAGTGCAGAATCTTTTGCAGCATCATCAGGTCTGAATACACAGCCGTTTTCCGACATGTATACCATTTTATTCTGAGAAGGAACTTTTTGAGTCTGATTAAAGAGCTTTTTTTGAGATGTATATACTCTCTTGCCTGGATATGAATCGTAGCTGACAATATCTACATACTCATCACCCGGATACCATTTTGCATCCTGACCATTCCATATCCAGATGATATTGTGAAGGCCATAGTAATTGGTAAGCTGATCATAGATAAGCTTGTAAAGCTCTATATAAGCCTCGGGACCTGATGCTCCCCACCAGAACCAACCGCCTGATGCCTCATGAAGTGGTCTGAAGAGAATGGGAATGTCCTTGTCAGCCAGTATCTTAATCTGAGCCGCTATAGTCTCTATGCCTTTTAAAAGCATGGCATTTCCTTTATTGTCCTTGCCGGAAAGAGCATTTTTCAGATTAAAGGTGGTGGACTTTGTATAAAAGGTGCCGTACCACTGCTCACCGGGCTTGGTATACTCATCATATGTACGCCAATGCCAGTGATATTCCAGTATGCCGCCCTGCTCCCACCACTCTATACCATACTCGGTGGTCTTGCCTTCCATATTGGTCACATGTCCCGGAGAATCGTCCATAAAGTCCATGGACAGGATGGCCGGAGTCTTGCCGGTAGTCTCCCTGATGACTTCCATTTCCGGGCCGTTCATCCCCTTGTCGCACACCTGACCTGAAAGGACCTTTTCACCGTATATATCACAGAGGAATGAGTAAAGCCTCTGAGTATTTTCAGAAGCATTCTTGTCAGAAAGTTCTTTTGATACCTGATACAAATCATCAGTTTTTTTGTAATTGTATTTTACGTCGCCACAGGCTGTCATGGCCAAAATCGATGTAATGCCTATGGTCAACGCCAGTATCTTAGCCAGAGTTTTTTTCATTTGCATTCCTCAAGTAATTCAAGATTTTTATCAATCAGAGCTATCCTCTGCTGTACACAGTCAGGACTCCTAAGTGCATCAGCGGGAGTACCGAAACAATAGTCCGTAAGTCTCTCCAAGTCTGTAGCCGCTACGTGGAGGCGGGTGTCTGAAGATGCATAGTAAATGTATATTTTCCCATCTTCATCTAATATCGCACCATTAGTAAACGTAACATTGGAAACATCTCCCACGCGCTCAGCACCCCTTGGTCCTATCAGAAGTCCCCCGGGCTCCGCAATCACTTTTGAAGGGTCTTTAAGGTCAGTAACAAAAGCATATATTACGTATCTAAGCCCTGCTGCGGTATTTCTGACACCATGAGCTATATGTACCCAGCCCCTGTCAGTCTTTATAGGTACCGCACCGGCTCCGTTTTTCACCTCGGTGATGGTGTGATACCTGCGGATAGAAGTCATTTTTTCTTCGTCTATAACCGGATGGGTAATATCCGGACACAAGCCAAAGCCGATGCCTCCACCTGATCCTGTTTCTATGAAATCATCCATAGGTCTGGTGTAGAAAGCATACTTGCCATCTACAAATTCAGGATGAAGCACAACATTTCTCTGCTGAGGAGAATGGAGAGTCACAAGATTCGGCAATCTCTCCCAAGTCTCCAGATCCTTAGTCCTTACGATGCCGGCCGCTGCCGTCGCCGCCGACAGATCAGGATTGTCCTTATCCTTACTTTCCGAGCAGAAGACTCCATATATATATCCATCCTCGTGAGCAGTAAGTCGCATATCGTATACATTAGTCTCTTCAGACTCTGTATCCGGAAGGACAATGGGCTTATTTCTGAATCTGAAACCTTCGGTAGGTCGGTCGCTTTCCGCAATGGCGAAAAAAGACTTTCTGTCAGCGCCTTCCACCCTGGCTACAAGGATGTACTTACCGTCATATTTAATGGCACCGGAATTCATGACTGCGTTTACTCCCAATCTCTCCTGAAAAAAAGGATTGGTGTCTTTATTAATGTCATATCTCCAAATAACAGGTGCATGATCTCGGGTCAAAACGGGATTGACAAATCTATCGTAAATCCCATTGTAAAAACCGGTATCCACCTTATTTGCCCTGGCAATAAGTTCCTCTTGTTTTTCTATTTCTTTGTAATATTTTTCGTGTATCATCATCCAAGTCTCTTTATCATTTCCATGCATAAACGGCCATTGTGATATGGGCACTTCCATGGCTCCACAATAGGCTTTTCACTATCAGGTCGGCCATTCTTGTCCACTCTGTAAAACCACTCAGAGCCTTCTCTTTTATCTACCATTTTGTCTTTGATAAAACCCCAAATGGCAAAAGCCGCGTCTCTGAATTCCAATCGATCCTGCCTCTTCTGATATGCATTGTAGAAGCCCACCACAGCCTCAGCCTGCACCCACCAGATGCGCCAGTCGTTAACAACGCCTTTTTCGCATTCATTAGCCAGTGAATTGTTACTGTAAGCTACTTTTAATATCTGATCTTCCAAATCTTCGGTAATGGGTGCCATCAACTTTTTCCTGCATGGGTCACCTAAAAGATTTACCCCTCTGTCCAGAAGCCATGCTGTTTCTATATCATGACCATAGGAGTGAAGATCAATAAGAGAATTCATATCATTGTCAAAGAAGACTTCCTGACGATGAAGGGCCGGATTATAAACCTTCGTACCGAAAACATCGATAATGTCTTTCAGCCTGTCCGCCACCTCCTGACGTCCTGTAACTCTGTAAAATTCAGTATAGGCTTCGAAAACATGAAGCAAGGTATTCATGGTGCGATCCGCCATAACTCCGTTTTCGGAAAGCTTATCGTTTTGAATCTCAAAAAATTCTCTGCTTTGCGCTTCTTTATAGCCGTATTGATCCGTACATTTAATCTCAATGGTGCGGAAGAGATTGGATGCCACCTTTAGAGCATCCGGATTTTTAAAAGCATCATAGTATGAAGATACGGCATAGAGAGCAAAGGCCTGATTGTAGGTATGCTTGGTAGTGTCCAGGGGCTGACCTTTGTGGTCCAGAGACCAGAATACTCCGTCATGACGCCTGTCTATGCAATGCTCTGTAAGAAATTTATACGCGTGATCAGCATACTCCTTCAGAGATTCATCTTTTAGGATGAGATAGGCATTGGAGAAAAACCAAAGAATGCGGCTGTTCAGAATGCATCCTTTTTCAGCTTCTTTATTCAGTTTCAATCCATAATCAAGAAGACCATAGTAGCCGCCAAGCTCATCGTCCTTAAGGCTCTTCCAAAAAGGAATAAGTTTTTCGCAAAGATGCGCTTTGAACTCATTAACCATCAGTAACTCTCCCAATACCATGTGCTGCATCAGCATCCCCAAAGCCAACGCAAACGTTTTCGTAACACTTTGTTCACAATTTCTTTCTTTGCTGTTTATTATACTTAAAAATTAAATTTAATCATCATCATTTACTGCGGTTTATATCATTTTATTGACCGAAAGGCACTTTTAGTGATTTTCGCACAAGATTAAGTGGGTATATTTGTGCATATTAACTAGCTTTTCAGGGGATTTAAATGCTAATTCAAAGCTAATCACGGCTAAATATAGCTAAATTACTTTAATAGTATTGATTAATAATTTCCATTGTGTTATATTATATACGTTTATTGGTTTATATATATGATTCTTGTTGGTGCAAAATGCACAAAAGCCCCCTGGGAGTACCCGGGGGACTTCCATACAATATATACAATAACCATAGCTTGTATACATCTCTGCCTTGCAAAAAGGAGCCCCTCCTATGTTCTCACACACTATGCTTCACGCCCTCACCGAGCTACCCAAGCTCAGTGGTGATATGGCTATCACCAGCTTTCTCCCCAGGGATATAAAAGTAGATCCCGAGGCCAGTCGCTACCTTATGTATCCCCTGGCTACAGGTCATATTCTCCAGCCCTCCGAGATGAAACTATCTTTTTCTCAGCTTCCTGCTTACGGCTTACTATACACTTCCAAAGGAAACGGGACCTTTTCCACCGAGTTTGTTTCCTACAGTCTGGCTGCCGGATCTTTTCTCTTTGCAGATTTAAGCCGTCCCTTTACTCTCTACTCTGAAAAGAATTTGGAATACGACATAATATGCTTTACAGGTGCCCAGTCAGGCTATTTCTTCACAGAGCTCGCCCACAATTCTCCGGCCTTTTTCATTGATTCCCTAAGCAAAACCGGCCTTTTAGCCACATTACGCCCGATTTTACCTGCCGAACTGGAGTATTCCTTCAATGCCATGGCCTTTCACAGGCACCTGACAGATCTCTTCACAGAGAGCAAAGAAGCTTTTCTTAATGAAAAGTCCTCCCGTTCCACTGCCAAAGACGAGACCTTATCTCTTATAAAGGAATACATAGATAACAATTACTACAAATCCATAAATCTTAAGGAGCTGGAATCACAATTTTTCATTAATCGTTTTCGTTTATGCAAGGAATTCTCCGGAAAGTACTATGTTTCCCCCATCCAGTACATGCATGTAACCCGCATAAATAAAGCAAAAGAGCTACTTCGACAGACTTCTCTTAAGGTACACGAAATCAGCTATCAGGTAGGATACGAATCATCTACTCAGTTTATTAATCATTTTAAAAAAGCCACCGGCCATACTCCTCAGGACTATCGAAATCACAAAATATAGGCCGTGCTAAATTGTTTTAATTAATTTTACTTGACATTTCACGCTTTTTAAGCTAAATTTAATCTGCTTTAAATTAAAAAGCCTAAATATTAGTGGACAATTGTTAACAAAACGTTACCAGTCACCTAAAACGATATAGAACGAGGTTAAAAACATGGCTAAAAAAGTGAAAATGTCAGATATTGCCACAAAGCTGGATGTCAGTATAGTTACCGTTTCCAAGGCTTTAGCAGGACAAAAAGGTGTTAGTGAAGAAATGCGCGCCCGTATCATTGAGCTGGCAGGCCAGATGGGCTACGAGAAACCCGGTGAAAAGGCAGCAAATCAGAAAAGCTACAATATAGGAGTAATAGTATCTGAAGGCTATATAGCAAAATATGATGCTTTTTACTGGGATCTGTACCAACAGATTAATTCTTCCGCTGCCGCCAGCAATTCTTTTGTTATGCTGGAGCTGATTTCTTTGGATGACGAAAAAAACAGCATGCCCCCCAAGCTGCTGAGAGAGGGCAAAGTAGATGGGCTTATCGTTATGGGTGCTCTGAACACATCCTACCTTAAAATGATTCGTGCTCATTACGCCCTGCCCACCGTATATCTGGATTTTTACGATTCGGAAGTTCAGGAGGATTCTATCATTTCCAATAGCTACTATGGCGCATATATCCTGACCAACTACCTTATAGATAAGGGTTACAAACGTATTGCTTTTTTAGGCACTCTCCAGGCTACCAAGTCCATTAACGATCGTTATATGGGTTATTCAAAGGCTCTTATGGAAAAGGGCTTTGAATTCCGCAGGGACTGGCTTCTGGATGATCGTGACATGAATAGAGTCATGTTCACAGAGATGCCTATCCCCGAGCAGCTTCCTGATGCCATAGTATGTAATTGTGACACAGCCGCTGCCAGAATGATTGAATCACTAAACAAGAAGGGCTTCCGCGTACCTGAAGATGTGGCCATTACCGGCTTTGATGATTTTATTCACCCGGGGCTGTGCAATGTACCTCTTACCACCTACTCGGTTAATATGGAGGGTTTGGCAGATTCAGCCATAAGAAACGTTATCAGAAAACTAAGTGGCATTGAAACCAACTGTGGCATTCATCTTATAGAAGGCAAGCTGGTAGTGCGCACTTCAGCATAAATTATTTTTTCAAAAGATTGTACTTCAAAGGAGCCAACATGAATATTAACTTTAATCCACAAACAAAACTTTTTAAAATTGATACCGAAAATACCTCTTATGTAATAGCTATCGTAGATAAGGAAGGCTTCATCGGGCACGCTTACTACGGGGCCCGCTTAGCCGATGATGACCTGCGCTATCTGACACGCATTTACGAGGGGCCTTTCACACCGGAAGTTAACGGCCGTGACAGACTTTCTTTCTATGATGCTTTCCCTTTTGAGTATCCTACCCATGGTATCGGTGACTACAGAGAAAGTGCATTAAAGATTCAATATCCCGACGGTACCTGTGCCAGCAAGCTCAATTATAAATCTCACAAAATTTTTCATGGTAAAAAGAAGCTTAATGGCCTGCCTGCTACCTGGGGCAATAGCGAAGACTCCATGACTCTGGAGATAGAAGCTGTAGATTCTGAGTCCGGACTGACTGTCATTCTCTCCTATTCTATTTTTGCAGGTATTGATGCTGTATGCAGAAATGCCCTTATTAAAAACACTACAGGCAAGACTATAAAGGTGCTGAGGGCCATGTCTGCCTGCCTGGATATGGATAACAACGACTACGAGCGCATTACCCTTTACGGCTCCTGGGGCAGAGAACGCTATATCAACAGAACGCCGGTCAATTATGGTGTCTCCGGTATGAATTCAACGCGCGGAGAGGGTGGCCATCAGGAGCAGGCATTTACCTGCCTTATGCCCCACTCCACTACTCAGAACCAGGGGGAGGTATATGGCATCAATCTGGTTTACTCCGGATGTTTCGAGACTATGATTGATCGTAGCCAATTTGACTATGTCCGCCTTATTACCGGCATCAATCATGAGGATTTTTGCTGGACTTTGGAAGCTGATGAAGAATTTCAAACACCGGAAGCTAACCTGGTGTATTCCCAGGAAGGCATCGGCGGCATGAGCCGTATTTTTCACGATTTATACCGTGACCATCTTATCCGCGGCTATTACCGTGACAAGAAGCGTCCTATCCTGCTCAACAACTGGGAAGCCACATATTTCGATTTTAATGAAGAAAAGCTGATAGCCATAGCTGATCAGGCTGCAAAACTGGGCATCGAAATGCTGGTAATGGATGATGGCTGGTTTGGCAATCGTTTTGATGATAATCGTGCTTTAGGCGACTGGGTAGTCAACGAGGAAAAGCTTAAAGGCGGACTTCAGTATCTGGTATCAGAAGTAAATAAGCGTGGCATGAAGTTCGGTATGTGGTTTGAGCCTGAGATGGTTTGTCCTGATTCAGATCTTTTCAGAGCTCATCCTGACTGGGCTATCCAGATACCGGGCCGAGAGCCGGGTCTGGCACGTAACCAGATGGTACTGGACTACTCTCGTCCTGAGGTCGTAGACGCTGTCTATGACATGATGAAAAAAGTGCTGACCTCAGCCAATGTAGAATATGTTAAGTGGGATATGAATCGTCCACTTTCCGACCTATACTCTGCTAATCTTCCTGCTGAACGCCAGGGTGAGCTTTTACATCGCTACTGTCTGGGCGTATACAGCCTGCAGGAGCGACTGGTAACAGATTTCCCTGAGCTCCTTTTGGAGAACTGTTCTTCCGGAGGTGCCCGTTTTGATGCAGGTATGCTTTACTATGGTCCTCAAATATGGTGTTCCGATAATGCTGATGCTATATGCCGTCTCCAGATCCAGGAGGGCACTGAGCTTATCTACCCTTTGTCCGCTATGGGTGCTCACGTTTCCGACTGTCCAAATCACTCAGTAGGCCGTAACACTCCATTTTACACCAGGGGTCATGTGGCGCTCGCAGGTACTTTTGGCTACGAGCTGGATGTTACCAGAATTCCTGAAAATGACCGCAATCTCATCCCATGGCAAGTAAAACTCTATCACAAATTCAATGACCTGGTACGTACAGGAGATTACTATCGTATGGCCAGTGTTTCCGAAAACGGCACTTTTGACTGTTACATGGTAGCTGCCAAGGATAAAACAGAAGCATTGGTAACTGTGGAATTTGTAAACAAGCGTCCCAACATGCACTCCCGTCGGGTAAAGCTTTACGGATTGGATCCAAATAAAAACTATCGCCTCCTAAATGAAGACGATAGCGAATACACAGAAGGAATGACCCATAATAAGGAATCCCGTACATATTTGGGCAGCACCCTTATGACTGCAGGAATTAATTTCTGCGAGATGTGGGGCGACTATGCAGGCCGCTTAATCCATGTAGTAGAAGCATAAAAACTAGGACTAATTTCCTACTTTACCATTTTAGCAGAACACAGTATTTGTTCACAAACTTTTAAATTATTGCACACATGGAGTTCACAATTGAAATATATAATGCACTCACACAAAGCAAAGAGAGCTTTGTATGAATAAGCTTACAAGTAAATTTTTTCATAACTCCCCCAAAGAGCCCATTAGTTTCCGCTAGTGGGCTTCTCCTTTTCTATCCCCATCTTTTTACCAGGAAATAACTTCAGTACCTTCTTCAGTGACCAGAACCTGTATCTCCCACTGGGCAGAGGGCATTCCATCTTGGGTATATACTTCCCAGTCATTATCTTCACCCAGACATACATCCTCTTTACCCATATTTACCATGGGCTCTATGGTAAACATCATACCCGGTGCCAGAATCATACCTGTACCCGGCTTGGTATGATATCCCACCCAGGGATCTTCATGGAAAGCATTGCCTACGCCATGGCCTCCGATTTCTCGTACCACCGTGAAGCCATTACTGTAACAATGGTCGTGAACAGCTGCTCCCACATCGCCCAAAAAGCCCCAGGGCTTTACCGCTTCAAGACCCTTATAGACGCTTTCCTTTGTGACGCGAACCAGCTTTTGCAGTCTGGGATCCACGCTGCCTATCATAAACATTCTGGAAGAATCCGAGAAAAAGCCTTTAAGATTCGTAGATACATCAACATTAATTATATCTCCGGACTGAAGTATCACATCATCTGAGGGAAAGCCGTGACACACCTGATCATTTAAGCTGGTACATACGCTAAAGGGAAATCCTTCGTAGTTCAGCGGAGCGGGAATGCCTCCCATTTTTGTGGTTGTCTCATATACGATACGGTCAATCTCAGAAGTCCTCATACCCTCATGGATTTTTGAAGCCACTTCATCCAGCACAGCCACATTGATTTTCGCGCTTTCCTTGATTTTAATAATCTGCTCGGGTGTTTTAATCAGATTGCGTCCGGGCACCTTGTGCAGAAGCATTCTGTGCTTTTTTATCTTCTCATCAAATTCTGCATGGCACTGGCCGTATGCCTTGCCACTTTTACACCAACATGGGCTGTCAAAAGTCAATTTTTCCTTCATATACTATCCTCTTCAAATATTATGTTTCATTATTCAGCACGTTTAAGTATAGAGTCTTTTATCCCGGTCGTCAAATATTTGCAGTAGTATTTATATTTTTATAATGATTTTTCGGTTGACCAGACTTTTATTAAAAGCTAAAATTATATACAGATACAATTCTGAATTATGGGGTTCAGATGGCATCATATATCTTGGGGATTATATGGCAAAAAGGCTCTTAACAATACGAATACTTTTAATTAGTATTCTTATGAATGCTTTTGTTTTTGCGCTTCCCGCCTTAGAGCTTCCCGCAGAAGATACCTATGTAGGTGTCGGCGCCCAATACTTCGATGATCCGGTGCTGGCTGCCCGCTTTGAGAAAGCTGTAAAGTACTACGGTCCTTTTTCCGACAGTAAATATAAATTCTTCACCAAAAATGGCAAAGCATGCACTTGTCACAGAAGTAGCAGCTTTGACTGTACCTATGAATCCATCCGTGATAACAGTCGTTGCAACTGTATCCGAATCGTGACCATCGATGGTGTTTCCACAGACCTTCGTGCTGTCCAGTGTATGGGCTACGCCAATTATATTCAGTTTATGCTCTTCGGCGCCCCTTCTTACAAGTGGGACAATCCGGGAGAGCCTCTTAAAGCTGTACCTTCAGGCAAAGGTGATGGCAAAACAAATTACTCACCCTCCACATTCTTTAATCGTTCTGACGTTAAATCCGCTCTTCATCCCGGCGCTCAGCTAAGGGTAAACGGCAATGGTCACTCCATTATCATGCTGTCTATTGATTATGATGCCAAGACTATAACCTACATTGATTGTAACTCCAACGCCAGTCCCTGCAGCATCAACCTCCGCACCAATGTTTCCTGGTCCAAATTCAGCAATATCAACTACGCCATAGTTTACAATGGGGATTTTTCCAACTACAAGGATATAACTCCTTCACCCACTCCTACAAAGGCTCCCACCAATACTCCTACTCCCAAGCCTACCAAAACTCCCACACCTACTAATACCAATACACCTACACCTACTAACACACCGACCAATACTCCTACTCCTACTAATACACCCACTCCCACCAATACACCGACTCCCACCAATACACCCACTCCCACCAATACACCGACGCCGACCAATACACCTACTCCGACCAATACACCTACTCCCACTAATACGCCCACCAATACTCCTACGCCGACCAATACACCCACTCCGACCAATACACCCACGCCGACCAATACGCCCACGCCGACCAATACACCCACTCCCACTAATACTCCGACTCCCACCAATACACCCACTAACACACCGACTAATACGCCGACTCCCACCAACACACCCACTAATACACCGACTAATACACCTACCAATACACCTTTGCCTCAGCAGTCCTCTATAATCAATTCCTCCAGCTGGCCATACACCAACAGTGAAATCTACACCCTGCTGGACTACCTTAGTAATGCTGAAATACGTAGTGTGACGCAGGGCGATTACCTGGATATATGGATAGAAACAAGCGAGATAAAACAGGCTTATGTAGAGGAAACTACTCGCCTGAACTTGCTGACGCGGATTTATCAGCGTTTTTCCAAAAACGCAAAAATCAATTTTTATGATATATCCCTACTAAAAAAGGTGGGGGCTGATATTTCTGAAATAGAAGTATCGTCAGGGCCCTTGCTATTAGAGCTGCCTGTTCCTTCGGATCATATTAGGTCTGATAAACCTTTTATCACTCAGGATTTTGCTCTCTACCATTATCACAATGGCGAAGTCGAAGAAGTGCCTTGCTACTACGATGAGGCTACACAAAGCTATTTCTTCGAGGCTGACTCCTTCTCCACCTATGCGCTGGTGTTCAGTAGTGAATTCGATCATAATAAGCTTCTTGCTCATGTGGAAGGCTATATCCCCATCTGGGTACTGATAGTCGCAGGAATGCTGATTTCAGTACTACTGGCTATTATTATGCAGGTACATAAAATAAGAAAGCTGCACAAAAACAGTTGGGAACGATAAACCCTTAATTACAAAATAAAGTTGAAAAAGGGACGTTCCCGGTGACGACATTTTGAAAATGTCATCACCGGGCACGTCCCTTTTTCAACTTTTATTTATCCGCAGACATATAGCCTACAAATCCCGCAAAAACAGAAATAACTATTATGACACCACCTATACGAAGAGCTCTTTTTACCTCCGGAGGCATCACCAGCATAAAGCCCTGAAAAGTCTCTACAACAGCATTGTCCGCCTCCATACCCGCGTATACACTGACACAATAAGAGCCCACAATGGCCATAGTCAGTCCCACGCTCAAAAGAGTCAGCAAAATGCTTAAGACCCTTATAACATTCTTTCTCAATTTACTTTATTATCTCCACTTTAAGCTCTGCCTTGCCCTCGCGAACAGCAACATTTACACTCTTTACCTGACAGTTTTTCCTGGCCAGATACCATGCTTTTGACAAAACAGCATCTTTGCCTCCGGTAACTCCATCACACAAGGGTACAATGGTAAGCAATTCTACATTATCTACTTTTTCCATAAGCTCTTCAAGTGTCATAACATCCTCCTGTTGGTACATATATATTTGCTACATATTCTAATTATATTGGGCTCATCTCTTCATTATACACTAATGATATCACTTCCTGATTTTATGTCCATATATTTTCTATAAAGGTTTATTTTTTTTACCTTTTCTGATATATTATCACAGACAATTATGATACACACGTTTAAGAAAGGTTTATTATGATTTTATCCGTTTCAAATCTGTCCCACGGGTTTGGCGACAGAGCCATTTACAACAATGTGTCCTTTAGACTGTTAAAGGGTGAGCATATCGGCCTCATCGGTGCCAACGGTGAAGGAAAGTCCACCTTTTTTTCTATTATCACAGGCAAGCTTCAGCCTGATGCAGGTACCGTAGAGTGGGCCAAAAATGTTCGCGTGGGCTATCTGGATCAGCACGCTGTGCTGACTGCCGGCATGACCATACGAGACGTACTGAATTCCGCTTTTGACTTTCTTTATGATATCGAGGCTGAGATTAATGATATTTACGGTCGCATGGGCGATGTGACAGAGGACGAAATGAATCAGCTGCTGGAAGAAGTCGGTACTTTGCAGGAGCTTTTGGAAGCTCATGACTTTTACAACATCGACGTTAAGGTAGAGGAAATCGCTCGTGCTTTCGGTCTGAATGCCATAGGGCTGGAATCTGATGTTACCGCGCTTTCCGGCGGTCAGCGTACTAAAATACTGCTGGCGAAGCTGCTCCTACAGAAGCCTGATATTCTACTTCTGGACGAGCCTACCAATTACCTGGATCCGGAACATATCGAATGGCTTAAGCGCTATCTTAATGATTACGAAAACGCATTTATTCTTATCTCCCACGATGTGCCTTTCCTGAACTCTGTAGTCAATCTGATCTATCACGTGGAAAATGCCGAAATCAATCGTTACCCTGGTGATTATAACCACTTCCTGGAAGTATACGAGATGAAAAAAGCTCAGCTGGAAGCCGCTTACAAAAGACAGCAGCAGGAAATATCTGAACTGAAGGACTTTGTTGCCCGCAATAAAGCCAGAGTATCTACCAGAAATATGGCTATGTCACGTCAAAAAAAGCTGGACAATATGGACCTTATTGAACTGGCTCCTGAGCACGTAAAGCCTGAGTTTAATTTTAAGGAAGCCCGCGCCGCTGCCAGATATATATTCCAGACCAAAGACCTGGTTACAGGCTATGATGGGCCTTTATCCAAGCCCATTACCATGAATATGGAACGCGGAGAAAAGCTGGTAATCAAGGGTGCCAATGGTATTGGTAAAACCACCCTGCTCAAGAGCATTTTAGGCCTTATCCCTGCTATTTCCGGTGAAGTAGAGCTGGGTGATTACCTTTTTCCGGGCTACTTTGAGCAGGAAATCACCAATCCCGGCAGCCGCACATGTATCGATGAAATCTGGGAGGAATTCCCTTCCTACACCCAGTACGAGGTCCGTTCAGCCCTGGCCAAATGCGGACTGACTACCAAGCATATAGAGAGTCAGGTGCGCGTTCTTTCCGGTGGTGAGCAGGCCAAGGTCAGACTCTGCAAGCTGATTAATAAAGAAACAAATGTTCTCCTTTTGGACGAGCCTACTAATCATTTGGATGTAGACGCCAAGGAAGAATTAAAACGTGCGCTGACTGCATATAAAGGCAGCATCCTCCTGATCTGCCATGAGCCCGATTTTTATGAAGGCTTTGCAACCAGAGTCATAGACGCTTCTGAGTATTCATTGCTGGCTTAGTGCCGGTAAATGTGACAGGGGGCAAATGTGACAGGGGGACGTGACTGGTTGACACAAATGTGACAGGGGGACGTATCTAATTGACACACTTTTT
>JAZUFN010000144.1:0-9016 GCA_045640725.1 Lachnospiraceae bacterium | reverse complement strand
GTGATACGTGGTGGGTATGGCGCAGTTGGCTAGCGCGCCAGATTGTGGCTCTGGAGGCCCTGGGTTCGAGTCCCAGTACCCACCCTTTTATTTTTGGGAAAGATGGAATTATACGCTTTCTAGCGAATCACATTGGGCTATCGCCAAGCGGTAAGGCACAGCACTTTGACTGCTGCATTCGGTGGTCCGAATCCACCTAGCCCAGCTATGGGATACTAGCTCAGGCGGTAGAGCACTTGACTTTTAATCAAGTTGTCCCGGGTTCGAGTCCCGGGTGTCTCACGTAAAAAAAAGGAACCAAAAGGTTCCTTTTTTTGTACTGCCGGGGCCGGAACAAAGTAAATTTGAACCGTAAGCCTCTGTTATTTGTCTTTAAAAATCAGTTCTCCCGTCATATAAGTCTTACCTGCCAGGCTGACATCATACATGCATGACTGCTCGGAATTTGAGCCCCAGGTATTGACGAATAATCCAACCTGATCCAAATTCAATGCAAAGTTTCCTACTACACGGAAGCCCTTTTTCATATCCACAAGCTGTGCTTCCTTAAGGACCAAGCTGCCCTTCTTCCCTTTGTAGATCATATCTGCAGTACCGGTAAAATCAACAGCCGTTGTCTTAATGATACCGGTCGTATTTACAGTACCATGACCTGTGATATCTGTACGTACCACATTATCTCCATTTACAATGCCAAATTTGAATCCTCTGGTATCTCCCTGGGTAGTATAGCCTACACTCACTGTAAATACAGGATCTACATCCACAGCATTCTTAATCAGCCAGGAAGCATCCTTGGTAAGTCTGGCCTCGATATCCTTATCATCTACATCAAATGTAAGCTCGGCATAATTAAGCTTGCCATCACTTCTTACATAAATAGTACCCTTTATACTGTAAATGTCACTAAGAATACTATCCGGCCCGGTAACACGTTTCTTAACCTCTTCAATATACTCTGTGAAATCTCCGCTCTGCATGGATGCATAAGCTTTTTTCCACTTCTTGTCATTGGCTATATTGTCCAAAACAGCTTCCAACGCCTTGCAAATATCCTCATTACTGTAATCAAAGCTGAAACTGCTTTCTACCTGAATAACATTATCAATATTGACCAAAACATCCCTTTTGTAATCATAACCATCATCTCGAAGAGCCTTTATAAAGACTTCCTCGTAGTGGGTAAGAAGCTTTTTTATAGTCCTCTCTTTAAGAGCTGATGATTTGCCCAGCTTAGAAAAATCCATGCCATAGAGGATAGTCTCTTTACTATATACTGTCTTTTTATCCGAATCGCGAACAACAGTAATAAGTCCATCTTCGTTCTTTAAGCTATAGCCTTCAGTAACAGATACCTTTCCCAGGCCTATTATACTTATCAGGCTGCCAATAAGACTACTATCATCTACCTGGAGTTCCTTTTTACTGCTGATAAGAGTTTCATCCTTCAAATGCCCATCGTTTTCCCTGGCATTTTCACCGCAGTAGCTCAAGTATTCCAGTAATTCTTCATTTATCTTATCGCATACCCCCAAATGAGCCTTCATAAACACCTGGTCGGGAGTAGTCCCTTTTCCAAATAGATTGACCCCGTTCTTCATAAGAACGAGGCCAACTGCAATGATTAGTAGAATCAAACCACTAAAGAAGGAAAAAGCACTAAATTTCTTTTTTTCTTTCTTTTTTGTTTTTTCCATGTTTCTTCCTAAATTAATCTTCTTTGTAAGATCCATCTGTCTTCAGGAACTTAGTCTGAAGCAGGTACCAAAGGAAACCTGTGATACATACGGAGGAGAATGCACCTACAATGATACCGGCCATAAGAGGAATTGCGAACTCTCTGATGGAATCAACACCGAAAACAACCAGTGCCAGTACCATGAAGAAGGTGGTCAGGGAAGTATTGATACTTCTGGAAAGAGTCTGTGTAACGGACTTGTTTACAACATCCATTACGCTTTCCTTCTTCAGCTTCTCAGCCATATTTTCACGGATACGGTCGAAAATAACAATTGTAGCATTGATGGAGTAACCTACGATAGTCAGCATACATGCAATGAAGTTGTTACCTACGGAAATACGGGCAACAGCATAAACAGTAAGTACTACCAGTACGTCGTGAACCAGCGCAAGTACAGCGGAGGCTGCGAAATTGAAGTTCTTAAATCTGATCCAGATGTAAATAAGCATGCAGATGGTAGCAATTACTACTGCAAGTACCGCATCTCTACGCATCTCACCGGATACACGGGCGGAAATATTTTCTGTGGTAATAACCTTCTCGTCAACACCGTATTTCTCTGCAAGAGCCTTAGTGATAGCATTTCTCTGCTCCTGGTTCAGTTCCATGGTACGGATAATGTAACTGTTCTCACCTGCTACCTTGGCAATTTCACAAGTCTTGTTAATGCTCTTGGAAACCAGATTTTCAAGTTCTGAATTCTGTGCATCTGAGTAAGAATCGGGAATTGTAACTGTAATTGTGGTACCGCCGGAGAAATCAAGACCGAAGTTCAGAGTCTTGTTACCCATAGCACCGTTTACGATCATTGCAATGAGACCTGCAGCAATAAGAGCTGCGGAAACAATGGCAAATTTAGGACCGTGCTTAACAAAGTCAAATACTTTTCTTTCCTTCTGAACACCGTAGAACTTAACGTCATCGAAGCCAATCGCGTAAAAAGCATTCAGGATGAAACGTGTTACGAAAAGTGCTGTCAGCATGGAAAGGATGATACCGATGGCAAGAGTTGTAGCGAAGCCCTTTACACTACCGGAGCCTACAAAGTAAAGAACTGCAGCAGCGATAAGTGTAGTAACATTACCGTCGATAATGGCTGAAAGAGCCTTGTCAAAACCGTTCTTGAAAGCGGAACGAACAGTAAGCCCCTTGGCAAGTTCTTCTCTGATACGCTGGAAAATAATAACGTTGGCATCTACTGCCATACCGATTGACAGGATGATACCTGCAATACCCTGAAGGGTAAGTGTAACCTCAAAGAGGCTGAGCATAAGCACATCCAGGCCTACATAAATTGTAAGAGCCAGAGATGCTGCAAGACCGCTTATTCTGTAGTAAACGATCATGAAAATGATGAGCAGAACAAAGCCGATAAGACCTGCCCAAAGGGAGGTGGAAAGTGCCTCAGAACCCAGCTGAGCACCTACAACTTTACTGTTGATTTCTTCAAGTTCGATAGGAAGTGCACCGATACGGATGATTGAAGCAAGTTCATTTGCTTCTTCCAGTGTCTTCTGGCCTGTGATAACCGCTTCACCGTTTGTAATAGCGTTATTTACGGTAGGTGCGGATACTACTTTGTTATCATATACGATGGCAATCTGCTGACCGATTGACTTAGCAGTAGCCTCAGCAAATTTCTTTTTGCCCTCTTCATTGAAAACAAGTCTTACTACGTTCTCACGTGCGCCTGTGGATGACATCTGCTGATTCTCGCCCTGAGCACCAGAAAGGTCGGAACCTTCACATACAATCTGATTTTTCTCTCTTAATTCATCAAGTGTCTTGGTAAGCTCATATTCCTTTGTGTCGGAATTATACTTTAAGTTGTCTTTACCGTAAATAAAGTAAAGTGCGCCGGGCTTACCCAGGGAAGCCAGTACTTCTTCTGCGTTTTCCGCACCGGGGATTTCAATAGTGATACGATTGTTACCCTCGATGTAAACTGCGGACTCTGTGGAATAAATCTGAGCACGAAGCTGCATTCTGTGCTGTAAATCAGCCATCTCAGCCTTGGTAGGATTATCCTTTACGGTCTGATATGTAATGCTGACACCACCTGCCAAATCAAGACCCTGCTTGATGTTGGATGCTGACAATACCTTTTTGGAGCCAAAACCTACAAGTGATGAAAAAGCGAGACACGCAATCATCGCTACTGTGAGCAGGAGGCTTAAGCTGCCCTTTAATTTGGAACTCTTCATAACTAATTTCTCTTTCTATATCTTTATTTATGCTAAAGCTTTCGCCCTAGTTTGCATAATTAATGCCAAGATTTTCCATCTTTTCTTTCTTCACCATAACGCCGCTCTTCAGCTCTTCCTTGTAAGCCTCGATCTTCTCGAGAAGGGAATCATCTGATACAGCAAGCATCTTGGCAGCCAGAATACCGGCATTGGCACCGCCGTCAATAGCTACTGTAGCCACAGGAATACCTGAAGGCATCTGTACAATGGAATAAAGTGAATCAACACCGGAAAGGGCAGCACTCTTAATAGGAATGCCAATAACAGGGAGCGGGAAAATGGCTGCGCACATACCTGGAAGGTGGGCTGCACCGCCTGCGCCTGCAATTATTACCTTGAAGCCCTTTTCCTTTGCAGTCTTTGCATAATCAAAGAACACATCGGGCATACGATGAGCAGATATAACTGTCATCTCATAATCAATGCCAAATTTTTCCAGCATTTCTGCTGCTTTTTTCATGATAGGGAAATCTGAATCAGAACCCATTACAATACCGACTTTTGCCATTTAGTTTTCCTCCAGTGCCTTATTTAATGCTAATGCTCCCTTTACTACGAATCGACCTTCGGAAATAATTGCTTCCGTGCTGCCGTCTGCCCGTACGGATACGATATGAGCCAAATCGTCATAGGGAATAGTTATATCTGTATGGCAGTTGAAATATGCTTTCTGCGGGTCTGTATTTCTGAGTGCCGCACATTCATTTTCACGTGCCACGATTTCCTTACCGTCAGGATTGTATACCTTGTGATCCTCTGCATGTGAATAGCAGGTATCACCTATAGCGAAGTGAGGACCTGTCTTCTCAGCGATGAGAATAGGCAGCTTGGACTGGATACCATACTTTTCTGCCATTTTGAAAGCCCTGGTATTGGTACCTATTGCAAATTCGCCCATAGGGATACTGTCGTGATAAAACAGCAGGGACTCTGCCAGGAAATCCTGATTTTCTTTCTCTGTTTTGAAATTCTCGCAGGACAGCTTTTCTGTCATACCATCCTTAAACCAGATTCTGAGATTTTTATACTCATATCCCTTAAGGAAAACCCTTTTGACATGCAAAAGTCCATTAGTACCCTTAAGTACAGGAGAAGTAAAGACTTCTCCCACAGGAATATTAACGTCAGCGGTACAATTTTCGAAAACAGTTTCCTTCTTTGGGTCCTTAAGTGGCCATAAAGCCACAGTAAGATCCGTCTCATTACCGTTTCTGCCCTTTATGTGAGCAGCCACGCCCTTATCCAGCACGTCAATGATAGCCTGCTGAATCTTCTGATATTCCTCATTGGAAAGGTTGTTTATCTTGATTGTTTCTTCGAAAATAGCATGATAATCCGATCCGATGGATGGCAGAGGATAAGCTATGATACAGAAGCTGCTTTCTTCCTCAGGCATATACTTTTCCACAGTTTCGGAAATACGATTTATCGCCTGTACTTTTAAAAGATTCTGACTCTTACTGAGCTTCAGGCACTCTTTTTTATTTATGGGATTGAATTCCTTTTCACCGAAAGACTCTACCAATACAGGCCCATTGAACTTAGCCAGGACTTCCTTTTTCTCTTCACAGACCACTTCCGTGGCTCTGCTGAATCTCTCTGCATATACCTTGTCATACCAGAAGGCATGATCATTTCTATGATCATAAGAAAACTGTGGATTGACAGGGCTTATTGCACAGCCCCGGAGCCTGCCTGTACGGTTCCTGAAGGAATCCTGATACATAACTACGGTGTTCCCTCTTTTTTCAAGAAGTATCACCAACTCCTTAGCCATCAGCTCAAAGCCGATAGGATAATGAAGCCCTGTAATACCCTTTTCCTTAAAATTAGCAGACATGGTGGTAAAGCCACGAAGGTAGCCCGAGTACGTAGTCTCAGCCATGGCCCTGATAGTCTCCGCAGACTGGGACTTCAAATATCTGTAAGACTCCAGATTGTTCTCAGTAATGTATTCACCGTAACGGTATAAATACTTTTCATCGGACATATCCGAATCCAGAATAGCTCTGATTCTACAGCCTGTGGAATCATACTTTTCATCGTATTCGCTTTGTAAAAATATAAGGATATTATCCAGTCTGAAAGCCCTGTAATCCTGCTTGGCTTCATCAAAAGCCGCTGCCAGCTGGGCTTCACGATCCCCGAAAGGAAGGATATGGCTTTCATAAATACAATAAATCTCAATAAAGAGCTCCAAGTACATGGTAAAAAGCTCTGTATTACCTGAGAAAGCATGGACCTGAGCATCAAAAGCATCCGCTGCCAGAATAGTCATGAGCTTGCCGTTTTTTGCCCCCAACATTTTAACAGCATATGCAGGATTAGCATAGCCGGTCTCATAGTTCCTGGGCAGAATCGAGGCAAACACCTGATCATAGAGCTTTTTTAGCTTGTCTGAATCACAGGCTTCGAATTTATCATCGCTGGCAACAACAGCCAGTAATTTCAGCAGGGCAGTATAGTGATCGGCTATTTCACAAAAGCCCTTGTAAAGCTCCTGTCCCTCCTTGCCTTTCTGTCTGCTCTCCTTTGCTATTTCCTTTATCCTGGCTGCTGCCAGCTTAAACCTTGTATTAATGATGTCCATTTATCTCACCACCAAACCATACAGATACAAATAAACCATATAAATAATAATCACAGAATTAAAGCATATACCTATAATAGGCAGAATCGGCTTGGTCTCTTTATCCTTGAAACCATCAGCTGCATATGCTGCACCTGTCAGAGAAAACATCAACGTAACAATGCCCATAATGCCACAAACAAAGGCATTACCACTAACATCTTTCGATGAAAGAACACTTGCTGCTATTAGTACCGCAAATGCAAAAATCCCTACCGCCATGGATATGATGCCATTGATGGAATGTTTCCTCTTGTTGAAATCCGGTCCGTTGGTCTCTCTACGCTCTTTCTTTTTAAATGCCATAATATCTTACCTTATAATGCAGGCGTTCTGATACTGCTCATTATATCTTGTAAAAAACTTTACTGCATCATACTCTACAATACCCTTCAGTGTATCACAGACAATAACTGTATTTCTGGTATTATTGTACCCTATAAGCACCATGCACTGTTCGTTTTCCATCCAGTTGTAGCTTACGCCATCCACCAACCATGTCGGACCTTTTTGGGAAACCTTCAGATCTTCGGTTACCCAAATCATAACAGGAATATCCTGACGAACATACTCCAGCAGCTGACTGGATGTACTGCCGGAAACATCTTCTGCCACCCTTCTGATTCCCTTATTATTCATGTAGGCATTGGCTGTATTCACGATGACGGGAGCATAACAGCCAAAGCTTTCTTCTGCAAAAGGATCTCCTATATATACTGAATAAGGGCTGGCAGTGCCTGCCTCTGCTTTTGGTAAAAATCTGGATGCCAATGTAACCTTTGAAATACGTGACTGACCATAATACTTTAGAACCGTCGCCAGAGCAGCTATCTCAGATCCGGACGGAATATCCGGCTTCTGAAAAAGTGTCTGCATCGGGATAATATGAACATTTTCCCCCAGCGCTGCTGTCATGGCCGTATACTGGAAAATATCCAAATGCGTCACCGCCAGATTGCCCGGTCTCATAGTAATAAGATCCTGGGAATCGCAGTAGCCATAAGTACCATTAAAAGCAATCTTGCTCCAACCGTTCTCCAGAGTGGCTACCCTGTGAACAGTATCACAAAAGCTGATATTTCCCAGGGCTACATACTCAGTACTCCACCCGGCTCTGACTACTGTGGACTCAGCATTAACATATACCCATTCATCCACTCTGTTCAGGGCAGGCTCACCGTTGGCAGGCGTAGGAGTCGCTATAATCTGTGGTGTAGGCGTCGGCAGGAAAGCCGGATCTGTAGTAGGTGTAGGTGTCAGAACATTGATGGTAACGCCATCGTCCTCACCCTCTTCTACTCCGGCTACTATACCGTCCAGAAATTTTCCTACTGCTTCCCCCAGACGATTACCTATTAATCTGTCAAAATTGACGGTAGCTGTGTCAAAGGCCTCCAGCTCACAACCACAGAACATGGTTAAGGCAAGAATCCCCACACATACCATTAATTCTCTAAAAACCTTTTTCATTTTCCTCCTACAGCTGAAGCGGAATCAGCTTATTTATAGGCTCGTATTTTCTGTAAGAAACCCCTGCTGCATCCAGCATTCTTTTTGCAGCCTTGTCTGTATCGGTATTTCTGTATTTATCCGAATAGTAAATAATCTCAGCGATGCCGGCCTGAATCAATGCTTTTGTACACTCATTACATGGGAAAAGTGTAGTGTATACTTTTGCGCCTCGAAGGTCAGTACCTGTATAGTTCAAAATGGCATTAAGCTCGGCATGACATACATATACATATTTGGTGTCCAGAGTGCCACCCTCTCTGTCCCATGGAAACTCATCGTCATCGCATCCTTTAGGCATACCATTGTAACCTACGGACAAAATTTTGTTATCCTGACTTACAATACATGCACCTACGCAGGTGTTGGGATCCTTTGAGCGAAGTGCTGAAAGTGATGCTATTCCCATGAAATATTCGTCCCACTTAAGATAATCGCTTCTTTTCATTGATAAGTCTCCTTGTCATAAACAAAGTTGTACAGAGTAATATTATAATAACATTCCTACAAAAAATCAAGAAAAAAGGGTGACAAGCTGTGGTGTCACCCTGCCATCCCTTAACTCTGTTTTTTTCTTCCTGATTCAACCAGCTCTTTTTCAAAGGCCTCGGGATTTTTCAGATAATAATCCTGATGATAATCCTCAGCCTCATAAAAGCTCTTAAATGGCTCTACAGCCACCTTCGGCTCTCTTCCACTTTCCTGTGAAAGACGTGATAGCGCCATTCGGGCAGCCTCCTTTTCGGCCTCATCATTATAATAAATCGCAGTGGTATAGGAAAAACCTCTGTCAATAAACTGTCCGCCCTCATCATAGGGGTCGATGTTGGCCAGAAAAATGTCCAGAAGCTTTCCGTAAGCTACCTTCTCATCATCATAGGTCACTGCAAT
>JAZUFN010000143.1:0-3984 GCA_045640725.1 Lachnospiraceae bacterium | reverse complement strand
TGGCACGCAGGTTCTCGTCCTGATGGTGAGGTCACGGCGGCTGCAGAAGGCGAGACGGGACATACCCGCGTAGAAAACTCTGCGAGTTTTCTACCATCACACGCCGTAAGGCGTGTGACATGGTTCTAGGCTTGCCGCTTAACGCCTTTTATGGGATATTATGAAAAGTGCAGCTATCCCTATCAGCAGTATAGAGCCAAGTAAAATAAAAGGAGTCCATTTTGTGGCTTCTATATCGGTAGTATCTGTTGGCTGTGGGGATGGGATAATAGTAGGAGCGATAGTCGGAGTAGCAACAGGTTCATCCTTTGAAAGGTAGTGTTTTCCTACAATGAATATTGGAAAATTAGCCTGGGATTCATGCCATGTGCCATCGATGCTGTCAGCTGAGTAAAGCATATTTACCAGTGCTTCTCCCTGGTTATTTACGTTGTTGGTTAAGGTAACAGAGTCAATCTCACCACATATTTCCATTACTATTGAGAAGGAATCGCCGGAAATAGGATAGGGCTTGTCCAATACAAAAAAGTAATTGGTGAGGGTAGCGCCCTCAATACTCTGAAGAAGAATCAGCTTATCTTTTTCAAAGGTGTCATCAAGAGGATTAAGATAAATATTCATCCGGACGTCTGGATAATGCATGGAATCATCTTCCATAGAATAAGGAAGGGCAGTAGCGCCAATAATGAGGCTTGATAAAGAATCAAAGCCCTTCTTTTTTTCATACTTTATACCGTACAGCGGGCTATCAGGTGTCTGACCATTGGGCCATACCACTTTTTCAGCGTTGGTATAGATTGTGGCAGAGTCGGGAACTATTTTTTCACTGTCAATAATGCCACAGTACTGAAAATGTGCATCTTCGTAGGACAGCCAGAAACAGCCCTTATCGCCCCAGCTTTCACCCCAGGAATTGAGACAAAGATAGGCACCATCATAATCGGGGGTGAGATTAAAGTTTTCCTTGGGATAATTGTCATCCCATCCTAAGATAGTGACAGCATGCCCTCCATTAGCTTCCATTGTGGAATAATTAAAGTACATGGAACAGTTTTCGTAATTGAAGCATTCGCCCTCTGGTGATTCGATAGCAACCCGCAGACCACCATATCTCATGATGTGCTTTTTGACAGCCTTACCCCAGTAATCGACTTCATCAGGAGTAAGAGTATTAAAATCCGGAAAAAATACGGAGGAGGTAGAGCGTATAACAGGCTCCTGACCGTTTTTATCAGGTGCTCCAAATAAGCTGAAGAATACCGGGGCATCATAACAACTGAAACCATCACCTGTTATAGCTTCCCAGGTATCAGCATTTTCATCGCCTAAAGTGCGTGAACCATAGAACTCGGCAGAATTCATGCGGTCGGTAAAGCTTTGGGACAAGTTGATGTATTCATGATGGCGAAGAGCATAGTTGGTTTCCAGACATTTGGTCATGGAATATAAATCGCAAAGCCCCAGCGCCCCCTGATCCTCCACAGGGATATTCATAGTATCCCTCAGGGAAAAAGCAGAAGGCAGATCATAGCCATCAGAAAAGTAGAGTTTATTAACAGCAGGTGAGTTGGTATCTTTTGAAAAAAAGGTGTAGGATGTGCAGTCTTCATAAGGATTGTTAATATCAGAAGCTTGCACGCAAATAGAACTTGAAAGAAGGCACAAAGATAGTAGTATAGCAGTAAAATAATGTTTTTTCATAGTTTCATTTTCCCCCCTAATGTTTACTATGTTGAATCAATGTAAAATTCCAATGGTTCATAATAGCATATGGATATAATGATGTAAAGAGTGCCAACAAGTGTCAACAGGGACGGTGGTGCCCCTCTTTTCATATTTATCAAGGAATGATATAATCATCTCATATTTTATGGGGGTACCATCATGGATATAAAAATGTATGTGGAGTGTCGCCTTTTTGGTGACGATTATGATAATCACTATGTAAGTGGCCTGTCTATGGCAGATGGGACTACGACAAAGAATATTCTGGCCAATATTCCCGGGGGTAGAGATTATTTCCTTCCGGGAGAGACAGTAGGGGACAGCTGTGGCCACGAGTTCACACTGAATGTGCGTCAGGTGGGCGAAGCCTACCGTGTGTCTACCACTGTGAAAAATAGTAGCAATCAGGATACCAAAATAGAAATGATAGCCAATGTGGCGCTAAGACATCTGGAATTTACCAAAATCCATAGAATGCGCTCATATTGGAGCGCAGAGGGACATCTGGTGACAGATACCAAAGCTTCCCTCAATCTATCTCCATCCTGGGCGGGGCAGGGGGCTCGCATAGAAAAGTTCTGTAATCTTTCATCTGCTCCCAATAAAGTTTTTCATCCCTTTATCTGCCTGGAGAATGAAGAGAGTGGAGAATTCCTGGGGGTAATGCTGTCCGGTGGCTATGCTTGGCAGATAGAGCTTATTGAGAGAGACCGGGAGTTTTTTATAAATGGTGGCCAGGCAGACTATGACACTGGCAGGTGGAGAAAAAATCTGGCTGCAGGTGAGAGCTACACCACAGGTGAGACCTTTATAGCCCGGGGATACTCCATAGAGGATGTATGTGCAAAGCTTACAGCTGCACAGGAGCCTCATATAAGTCCCAAGGATGACCATATGGCTATAGCCTTCAATGAGTACTGCGTGACCTGGGGGAATGCCAACGAAGAAAATCTTCTGAAGCTGCTGGAGACCTTGAAGGATAAGGGAATCGGCCTTTTTGTCATAGACAGTGGCTGGTATCTGGAAGGTGGCCATTGGTGGGATGACCAGGGCAATTGGAACATCAATAAAAATAACTTTCCAAATGGCTTTAAAAATGTGACTTCTAAGGCGCGTGAGTACGGTATGATCCCCGGCCTCTGGTACGAGATAGAGGTGGTGGGAAATCATGTGTCTGCATATAACGAGACAGAGCATCTGTTAAAAAGAGACGGACTGCCTATTACGGTGGGCGGTTGCCGCTTCTGGGATATGACGGACCCTTGGGTCATAGACTATCTCACGGAAAAAGTAATCTATGCCCTTAGAGACAACGATTTCGGATACATAAAGATTGACTACAATTCCCAGATACCGGTAGGCTGTGACGGCTTTGAGTCTGATGGCGAGGGCCTTAGACGTCAGATGCAGGGGGTAATCGGTTTTTACAAGCGTATTTGTGAGATTTTGCCTGATATGATTATCGAGCTTTGTGCCAGCGGTGGACACCGACTGGTGCCGGATTTCTTGGAGGTATCTTCCCAGGCCAGCTTTTCCGATGCTCATGAGACCAAGTATATTCCGGTGATAGCTGCCAATTGTCATCGTTTCATGCAGCCTCGTCAGTCTCAGATATGGGCAGTACTTAGGGCCAAGGATGACTTGACCCGCATACAGTACTCTCTTTGCAATACCTTTTTAGGGCGTATGTGCCTGTCGGGGGACATTTACGATTTGTCAGAAGGCCAGTGGCAGGTGGTAAGAGAGGGCATGGCTTTTTACAGGGAGGCTGCAGAAATTATTGAAAAAGGTACCACTATTCTGATAAAATCTGATTGTGTGGATGTGACTGTTCCTGTAGGATGTCAGCTGGTGGTGAGAGAATACGCCGGGAAAAAGCTTTTGGTATTCCATAGATTTGAGCACTCCGCAAGCATTGGCGCATGGATGCGTATGCATGAAGATGACCCAAAGATAAAAGCTATAGCTGATTTGGTTGATGGAGAGGTGCTGGCGCATTTTGGCCAGGCCGGTAGAGATTTCTCGGCAGAAAGCTGGATTGTGTTATAAGTTCTCCATTTATTCCACTTCGTTCCATAAAAGGAGATGCAAAGGAGATAAGTGGACGCTAAGCCATGATAGTTCATGCTTCGCATGAAGGCGCGGCTTTAAAACTCCTTCGGAGTTCTCCATTTATTCCACTTCGTTCCATAAAAGGAGATAACAAGGACGCTAAGCCATAATAGTTCATGCTTCGCATGAAGGCTTAGCTTTTCAAAC
>JAZUFN010000142.1:0-20938 GCA_045640725.1 Lachnospiraceae bacterium | reverse complement strand
TTATGGGAAGTGAATCCCGAATTATGATTATACTTTATTGTATTTTTTGAAGATATGATATATAATAAGATTTTATCAGTATTTTTTTGAAAATGTGTCATAGGTACAAAGATAAACCGTGACAGGAGGAGGTCAATATGGATAGAAAATCGAAGTTTTCGCAGAAAACTGAGCCAAAGAACTGCGAAGCAGTTCCTGAAAAAAAGTACTACATTACAACTGCCATCGCTTACACATCCGGTAAGCCACACATCGGCAACACTTACGAAGCTATCCTGGCAGATTCTATCGCCAGATGCAAGCGTCTTCAGGGGTACGATGTATTCATGCAGACCGGTACAGATGAGCACGGCCAGAAAATAGAAGAAAAAGCAGCTAAGAAGGGTATGGCACCCAAGGCATTTGTTGATGAGGTGTCCGGCGAGATTCGTCGTATCTGGGATACAGTAGGATGCTCTTACGATAAGTTTATCCGTACTACAGATGCGGATCATGAGCGCCAGGTACAGAAAATTTTTAAGAAGCTTTACGAACAGGGCGATATCTACAAGAGCGAGTATCAGGGTATGTACTGTACTCCTTGTGAATCCTTCTGGACAGAGAGCCAGCTGGTAGATGGAAAGTGTCCTGACTGTGGCAGAGAAGTAAAGCCTGCCAAAGAGGAGGCTTACTTCTTTAAGATGAGTAAATATGCTGATCGTCTCATCGACCATATCAATACTCATCCAGAGTTTATTCAGCCCGTATCCCGTAAAAACGAGATGATGAACAATTTCCTCCTGCCCGGTCTTCAGGACCTCTGTGTGTCCCGTACCACATTTAAGTGGGGCATTCCTGTAGATTTTGATGACAAGCATGTGGTATATGTATGGCTGGATGCCCTTACCAATTATATTACAGGTATTGGCTATGACTGTGACGGCCATTCTACAGAGCAGTTTGGCAAGATGTGGCCGGCTGATCTGCACCTGATCGGTAAGGATATTATTCGTTTCCATACCATTTACTGGCCTATTTTCCTGATGGCCCTGAATATTCCTCTGCCCAAGCAGGTATTCGGTCATCCTTGGCTCTTACAGGGCGGCGAGAAGATGAGTAAGTCCAGAGGAAATGTGCTTTATGCAGATGACCTGGCAGATGTATTTGGCGTAGACGCTGTGAGATATTACGTTCTCCATGAGATGCCTTTTGAAAATGATGGTACCATCACCTGGGAGCTGATGACAGAGAGAGTCAATTCTGAGCTGGCCAATACTTTAGGCAATCTGGTTAATCGTACTATCTCCATGTCCAATAAGTACTTTGGTGGTGTAGTTACAAATGCCAAGGTAGCAGAGCCTGTAGATGAGGAGCTTAAGAGCCTGACTCTGGAGGCAGTGCATAAAGTAAATGCCAAAATGGATGAGCTTCGTGTAGCTGATGCTATTACCGAGGTATTCAATGTATATAAGAGATGTAATAAGTACATCGATGAGACTATGCCTTGGGCTCTGGCCAAGGACGAGACTAAGCAGGGCAGACTTCAGACTGTTCTTTACAATCTCCTGGAGTCTATTACCATCGCGACTACTCTCTTGCAGCCATTTATGCCTACTACCTGTGAAAAGATTTTTGCCCAGATTGGTGTAAAGGCACGCGCATGGGATGAGCTGGACAGATATGGCCTTATTCCTGATGGCAGCCGTGTTACAGAGACACCTGAGATTCTTTTTGCCAGACTGGATGTTAAGGATATTCTGGTAAAGGCTGAAGAGATTCAGAAGAAGCAGGCTGAGGAGTATGCCCGTGAAGAAGGACTTCCTATACCCGGTGAGGAAAAGCCTGCAGAGCCTGAAATAGAGCTTAGTGTAAAGCCTGAGATTGAATATGATGACTTTGCCAAGCTACAGTTTGCTATGGGTGAGATTATTGCCTGTGAGGAAGTACCTAAGTCCAAGAAGCTTCTTTGCTCTCAGGTAAAGATAGGTAATCAGACCAAGCAGATTGTGTCCGGCATCAAGCAGCATTATTCTGCAGCTGAGATGGTAGGTAAAAAGGTTATGGTTCTGGTGAATCTTAAGCCTGCCAAGCTGGCCGGAGTGCTTTCTGAAGGCATGCTTCTTTGTGCAGAGGATGCAGAGGGCAATCTTGCTCTTATGACTTCTGAGAAGGAAATGCCATCAGGCGCAGAGATTTGCTAATGATATTAATGTAAACAGTAAAAAAGCAGTGGATTACTTACAATCCGCTGCTTTTTTTGTACTTTCTCTTTCTACTAATTTTGCTCTTAATAGCATCTTGGACATAGGCACTTCTCTGATAAGGCCATCCAGCATAAACATGGCACTTTTACCCAGATTATTTCTGTCCTGGCGAATAGTGGTCAGGGCAGGCGTAAGTTCAGATGCGATAGGCAGGTCATCGTAGCCTACAACAGATATATCATCAGGCACCTTTTTGCCCAGGCGGTTCAGCTCATTTAGGACACCTGAAGCTATAAGGTCTGAAGCGCATACAATGGCAGTAGCGCCATTGTCCAAAAAGCCTTGGACAAAATTCTTGGCACAGTCAGGCACGTAGTAGCCGTAGGCTACCAGAGGCTCATAAATGGTGAGACCACATTCTTTGACTGCATCACGAAAGGCGATATTTCTTTCTTCGGATACCATGGAATTTTTAGAGCCATTAAGGAAGGCTATTTTGGTATGGCCCAAAGCTGCCAGGTGCTTTACGGCCATAGCGATACCTTCGTGAGAATCAGTGCCTACGTAGCCTACCTTTTCATTGCCCTCCAGATAGTTGTCCAGAAGAACGGTAGGGACAGTGGTTTTTTGAAGCTGCTTGATCCAGTCGTCGTGGAGGGTAAAGCCTAGGAGGAAAGCCCCCGCATAGCCATGGCGCAGCATGTAGCTGTCATATTTTTCCAGAGTACGGAAGGAGAGTTTACTGGGCTCTATAACAGCCTCCCAGTTGCGGTCTGCAGCAGCCTGTTTAAAGCCGTTTACTATATCGTAACCGAATTTTTCTATTGTCTCAAATTCCATGTTGGAATCTTCTACGAAGATGCATACTTTTCTGGCAGGCATTCTGCGAATTTTCTTGAGATTGTATCCCATTTCCACCGCTGTATCCAGTACCAGCTGGCGTGTCTCAGCGGATATGTCATCTGCTCCGTTAAGCCCCTTGGAAACAGTGCTCATGGCCAGCCCCAGACGATCTGCAATATCTTTAATAGTAACCATTTATGCTCCCGGAATATTGTTTTCGTAAATTTTCAAAGAGTATCTTACCGTTAAAAAGGTTTTTTGGCAATAAGTCCCTGCTAAATTGTGTAAAAAAAAGGATGATTCGCCATAAAATAAGGTTGACCATCCGCCGGCGTACAGGGATTACGCCATTGGATGGTCGGGGAGTGGGCGATATAAACGACAAAGTCGTTAGCAAAGGCTATGCCATGAATCCTCTGTTATAATCTCTGGGATCCACGAAAGTCTCGTTTAAGTAGCCTTTACCATAAGTAAGTCCTGCATAGACGGACTGGGTATTTTTCATAAGTGGGCCGGAAGGGTCCAAAGCAGATATTTGAGAAAAACTTCTGCGAAGGGGCTCGATAACGTCCTTTACTTTAGCCAGATGCTCCGGATTGTTGCCGGCTGCGGCCTGAGACAGCATGCGGGCACAGTAGGAGTAAAGTGTGGCCAAATTCATAGAGAGCTCGATGCTGAAATCCAGACAGTCGGTAAGCTCATGGATGAAGCAGGTAGCATGGTGGATGCTTTTTCGGTATTCCTCAAAGTCTCCGGCTTCGTGAGCGCATCCTGCATTTTTAATATCGGTCAGAATCACATCATAGAGAATCACTATCAGATCCACGGAATTGGCGGAAGAAATTCTCAGTGTGAAATCTTTTATTTCTTCTTTTGTCATAATTAGAAGTCCTATATATATTTAATCGGCTATTTTATGATGCTTTGAATAGCTTTGATTTATTTTTTATCTCTGCAGGAGATTGAGTACATTTTGAGGCTGCTCGTTGGCCTGAGACAGCATGGATGTAGCTGCCTGTACCAATACCTGCATCTGGGTGTAATTGGTCATTTCGCTGGCCATATCGGTATCAATAACACGGGAAAGAGCCTCGGTCAGATTCTCTGCGGAGGTGTCCAGATTGTTGATAGAGTGATCCAGTCTGTTTTCATAAGCACCCAGTTTGGCGCGGATGGAAGAAATCTCAATAACTGCTTTATTGAACATGGTGATGGCTTCGGAAGCACCGGATTGAGTACTGATATCAGCATTGTTGATCATAAGTGTGGTGGTATCTACACGAGGAATGCGTACTTCCATAGTCTGACCCTCGTTGGCACCGATCTGAAGAGTCATAGGACCTGCAGAAAGGACTGTAACAGTAACATCACCTGTAAAAGCCTCATCGAGCTTGAAAATCATGGAAAAACCATTACGATCGTTTACGGTGATATAGTCGCCGTCTACGGTAGCGGTAGCAGTTTTGGTAAAACCGGAATTGGCAGAAGTATCCAGAGTAACTACAGAATCGGTACCTTTGGTGGTGGTGCCTGCGGTAGAGATGCCGAGGGCAGCAGCCAGCTGAGGATCTGAACAGCTGATTTTAAGCTCTGAATCATCGCCGTAATCCATATTGACAATGGTGAGGTAGGAAGTACTAATATCTGCCAAAGCCTCTGAAGTAGAGATAGTCTCATATTTTCCGGGAGCAGAAGTATCCTCGGTACTATTGGAGAGACCTACGTAAATATTGGAGCCGGCGCCTGTTGTGAGCTTGGAAATCATGGTATCCAAGTCATCACCGGCATCGATTTTTATAGCCTGATCATTGATATAAACATAGCCGTCTGCAGGCGCTGTTGTGGATGTCAGCTTGGAACGATAGGAGGCCTGAGAAGGAGAGGAATTAACGGTCAAGGAATAACTGCGCACCTCTACGGTATCTGATAAGGATACCAGGCTTACCTGAGACTCGCTGGAATAAGAACGGCGATCTACTGTGCCATCCAGCAGGGTCTTAGTGTTGAATTCCGTAGTGGTAGAGATTCTGTCAATCTCCACCATGAGCTGATCTACTTCATCCTGAAGAGTGCTACGGTCTTCATCTGTCATGGTGCCGTTGGCGGCCTGCACTGCCAGCTGTCTCATACGCTGTACCATTTCTTCTACTTCTATGAGAGCTCCTTCAGCTGTCTGGATGACTGAAATGCCGTCAGAAGCGTTTCTGGAAGCCTGATTAAGACCTGCAATCTGAGTCTTCATTTTTTCTGAGATGGCCAGACCTGCAGCATCATCAGCTGCGCGATTGATTCTGTAGCCGGTAGAGAGGCGCTGAATGGCATTCTGAAGAGCATCATTGTTCTGAGCTAAAATGTTATTTACTTTAAGGGCGGGAATGTTGTGATTAATACGCATATAATACCTCCTGCGTTAATTCTGGCTGTCTGTCTGCTTTACATGCAGTACAAAAGTTTTGGCAATCCTGTACAGAGCAGAAGACGAGCCCTGATTTGTTTCACTTCCCTGTGAATTTTTATAGATTCCTTCTGTCTGATAATTATACTTATCAGCAGCTACTTCTTCGGCACCATAATAGATAGAGCCTATTTCTATACCCCGACCGGCAAAATCAGCAAAAAGATTCAGCTGTCGGTCTTTCAAAAGAGCCATGCCTTCTTTGGTGGTGCTCTTGATAAAGCAGTTCATCTTATTGTCACTAACAGATGCATCCAAAGATACGGTACCCAGATTCTGAGTAGGGATGTTCACCATTACCTTGTTTAAAGACGCTTCTTTGTTATTAAGGATAGTGACATTCATGTTTACTACATCTTCGCCTGTATCTACAGGTATCTGGTAAAATTCTCGTTTGGAGAGACGATTCATAAAGCGGACGCCGGTATCCATCTTCTTAAGAGCTTTTATATCCTGCTTGGACAAAGAGCCATCTCTCTGAAGTGTGGATTTAAGCGTCTTAGTTTCGTTGACAAATTCCGTAAAAGCGTCTTCCAGAGATTGTTTTGACTCCAGAGCCCCGGTAAAATCAGGAAGCTCAGCCTCTTCACCTGTTTCCAGTTTTTTGAACTTCTTCCAATCTTTGAAAATATCAGTGTTACCGGCCATGAGGTCCTTGGCTGCGGAGATATTTTCCATAGTAGTAAGTATGTTAAAGTCTTCCAGGAAACGAGTGGCGTTTTCGCCATTTGCAGCAATATCCTGCAAGTCTTTGACCCATTCTTCGGCAGTACGGTGAAGGTCATCGGTCATATCCTTAATCTCTTTATCGGCAGATTCGGTCAAATTGTTTAGAAGCTCTGCGTCCGGACCCTGACTGTTGCCCAGGCCGGCCTTAATCCTATTTTCTATTTTGTCCACATCTGTGGATAGTTTTGCCAGATTTTGGAAGGTGTCGTTGATAAAATTATCGCTTCCTACAGCTTTACCGGAGCGCACAGCAGTGAGAAGCCCTTTAAGAGTAGGCTCTTCTCCACGCCTGAAGATGCCGCCGACAGCCATCTCCTCTTTATCTTCTATCTGGTGCAAAGCCTTGTAGATGGCCACGTAAGCAGATCTTTCGTCTTTGGTCAGGTTCTTACGGCTCTCCAGATTAACCAGGAAATTGGAATAGCTGTCATCGCTCTTGATGCCTTCTTTTTCCTTCAGGTCGGTTATTTTTTCATATAGCTCGTCCAGATTTTTTTCCAGAGGATTTATACCGTCTCGAATCATTCTGACTGTGACTGCCGGATGCAGCTCCTTAAGTACAGCCTGCAGCTTATCATCATATGCTGCTACCTTGTCCAGATTTTGGCGATTGATCTCTGCTTCTGCGTAGCCCAGGATTCTGGCTGCTCTGCGGGTAGCTTCGTTTACCTCGATGCCGGTCTGTTTGAGGAGAGAATCCACATTTTGTACAGCCTTGGTAAAGGAATCACCGTATTTTTTATCGGGGCTGGTCATAACAGTCTCAAACGTATGAGAAAAGCGGTTAAAATTGCTGGCTTTAACATCACGACCGGCTTCGTTGAACTCATTCATGGTGATAGTGTCTGCTCTGTCTACGGTAGTGTAGATAAGAGAAGCAGGCATATCTTTAATATCTTCCAAGATTTCGGTGGTCTGCTGCAGGAGGGCTACATCCTCAGGACTATACTGCCCCTTGGCTATGCCGGCCTGGGTAAAGAAGTCTGAGAAAAAGCGATTTTCCAGCAGTTTCAGACTGTCTATAAGACGGGCCATGGATACGGTATCTATACGAATACCTTCTTTTTCCAGACGATAAGCTGATTCGAAGGTCATCTTGGCTTTGATTTCCTCCAGCTGGCGGCGGGCTCTGATAGAAGCTGCCTGACCTACGCCGGTATGGGTATAATCCTCCAGGAGGCGTGGGATTTCCTGGCTCTTACTGTCTACTTCTTCCTGAGCCTTGGTCAGGTCGGACAGGGAGAGATTGACCTCGTTGGCAGTCTTCGCACCTGTACGCTCCATGTTTTTGGCAACAGCTACGTTTACTGCAGCCTCGCTTACATTATTTGTATTTTGGATGATAGCTCTTACCTGCTTATTGCTGGCAGATAAAAGATTGGTCTGCTTAGGGTCTTGGCCGACGGAAATAGCGTCCACAGCCTTGGTCAGGATGTCTTCATCACCCAGTTTTATTTTGGTAATCTGGGCATAAGCCTTAAGGTTATCCGCAGTCAGTGGAATGTCCTTTTTAATAAAATCCTGAGCTGCATCAATCATTTCCCTACCTGACTTGAGACCTGCCTGGAAAAGCAGGTGGGTGACTGTAGGCTCCAGTTGCTTCCAGGCATCATCAGACAAGGGATGTTCCTTTTTATTAAGAGAGCTGTAGGCAGTGCGGGCTTCGGCTATATTTTCAAGGGTCGGAGCCAGTTTGTTTCTGATAAGATATTCGGCCTCGTCCTTTGTGACACGGGTCTCTGTACCTGAGAGCTCCAAGGCTTCTGCGATACGCTCCATATTGGCCTTGGTCAGAGGAAGATTGGCCTTTATAAGCTTTTCTGCTATGCGTTCAGCGTTGGGATTGTGGGGAAGATTTGCGATAGCCTGAGCCATAATGGCGGCTTTATCATCGATTTTACTTTCTATCTGGCCTGCCTGAGCCTGATCAAACATTTCTTTTTGCAGTTTAATGCGGTCTAGTGCGGCCTGCATGGCTTCCGCAGTCATGGAAAAGATGTCAAAGCCTTCATTTATCAGCATTTCCATATCATCTGCAGACATACGATTGGCGGTATCGGACAGCTGTTCCTGGCTTTTCTCGGCTTCTGTTTTATCGTCTGCCTTGACTATGGCGCTATCTTCGTCACCTATATTTTTGGAATACAGCTCTGACTGACGGGCAGAGTCGGTGATTTCCTGACTGCTGAAAGCGGCTTCGATGGAGTCCTTAAAGCCTGTTTCCTTTGCAGCTTTTGGCCCACCGGAGATTTTCTTTAAGGCTTCCTCCAGAGCTGCACCGTTACTGGTCTTGGGACCGCCTGCACCATATGCATTTATTGCGTTTTGTATATTCATAATAACCTCGAAAAAGGGTTTGTGCACATTCGTTTTTGGCATGCAGGATATAACCCCTGCGTTATCTATATCGACCAAAAAGTGGCATTTCTTAAGCTTGAAAAAAAGACAAGAAAACCTGGGATAACACATTGATAATTTATTTGAAAGTGTTATAATTAAATAAATCGGGGTGATTTATCGGTTTTATAGGGGATTATGTTATTAACATAAATATAAAAGACATCAGGAGGAGGCAGCATGATTAAAAAGGAAATGATTGCCATGCTACTGGCGGGGGGTCAGGGCTCCAGACTGGGTGTACTAACATCATCAATAGCAAAGCCGGCAGTATCATATGGCGGAAAGTATCGTATTATCGACTTCCCACTTAGCAACTGTATTAATTCCGGTATAGACACTGTTGGTGTTTTGACCCAGTATCAGCCGTTAAGACTAAACACGCATATAGGCATAGGCATCCCTTGGGATTTGGACAGAAATGTAGGCGGAGTATCTATTCTTCCACCGTATGAAAAGAGCGTACACACTGAATGGTATACCGGCACGGCCAATGCCATTTATCAGAATTTAAAGTACATGGAGTATTACAATCCCGAATATGTGCTTATTCTGGGTGGTGACCATATCTACAAGATGGACTATGAGATGGTGCTGGATTACCATAAGGCTCACAAGGCCGATGTGACGCTGGCGACTATTCCTGTTCCCATTGAAGAAGCCAGCCGATTTGGCGTAGTCATCACGGATGAAGAAGGTCGCATTCAGGAGTTCGAAGAAAAGCCTGCTCATCCCAGATCCAATCTGGCATCCATGGGTATCTACATTTTCAATTGGAACGTGCTTCGTGATTCTTTGCTGGCACTTAAGGACCAGCCGGGCTGTGACTTTGGTAAGCATATCATTCCTTTCTGCCACGAGAATGGAAAAAGGATTTTTGCATATACATTTACAGGCTATTGGAAAGATGTAGGTACTTTACAGTCATACTGGGAGTCCAATATGGAGCTTATTGACTTGCTCCCGGTATTCAATCTCTACGAGGAGTTTTGGAAGATATATACCAAGACAGATGTTATCACACCTTCCTATATCGGTGAAAACGCTGTGATAGAGCGTGCTCTGGTCAGTGAAGGAGCTGAGGTGTACGGAGAGGTATATAATTCCATTCTTGGCCCCGGTGTTATCGTAGGTCCGGGTACAGTTATCCGTGATTCCATAGTTATGTCAGGTACGGTTATCGGATCCAATTGTGAGATTACCAAGGCTATTATAGCTGAGCGTTGTACCATTGGTGACAGAGTCATCATGGGTAATGGCGAGGAAAGAGAAAATAAATGGAAGCCTGCAGTTTATACCGATGGTATTGTTACTATCGGTGAGCCGTCAGTCATTCCTTCCGATGTGTCTATTGGAAAAAATACAGCAATTTCAGGTATCACCACAAAAGAGGACTACCCGAATTGCAGACTTGAATCCGGCGACAACATCATTAAGGGAGGTGACATGTAATGAGAGCGATAGGTATTATTCTTGCAGGTGGTAACAGCACAAAGATGAGAGAGCTTTCCAACAAGCGTGCCATCTCTGCCATGCCTATTGGCGGCAGCTACAGAGCCATCGACTTCACACTTTCCAACATGACCAATTCCCATGTTCAGAAAGTAGCGGTACTGACACAGTACAATTCCAGATCGCTGAACGAGCATCTTTCCTCCTCCAAATGGTGGGATTTCGGACGTAAGCAGGGTGGACTATTTGTTTTCACTCCTACCATTACTCCGGAAAACAGCTACTGGTATCAGGGCACAGCAGATGCTATTGCTCAGAATCTTTCATTCCTTAAAAACAGTCACGAGCCATACGTGGTTATCGCATCCGGTGATTGCATATATAAAATGGACTATAATAAAGTCCTGGAATACCATATTGCAAAACGTGCCGATGTGACGGTAGTTACACGTAAAATGCCGGAGTCTGAGGATGTTTCCCGTTTCGGACTGGTGACGGTTGATGAAGATATGCGGATTACCGACATGGAAGAAAAGCCACTGGTGACCAAGTCACATCGTATTTCTACCGGCGTATACATTATCCGACGCAGGCAGCTTATTGATCTTTTGGAAAAAGCCATGGAGGAAGACAGAAACGATCTGGTTTCCGACATAATTATTCGATATAAGGATGTTAAACACATCTATGCTTACGATATGGAAGGATATTGGGCTAATATCGCGACTGTTGAAGCCTACTTCCAGACCAACAAGGATTTCCTCAAAAAGGAAATTCACGATTACTTCTTCAAGGAGTATCCTGATGTATACTCCAAGATAGATGATAATCCTCCGGCTAAATACAATCCCGGTGCGAGGGTGAATCATTCCCTTGTGTCCAGTGGGTGTATTATAAATGGCGTTATAGACAATTCCGTTCTTTTTAAAAAGGTTTACGTAGGGAACAATTGTACTATTAAGAATTCCATTATTCTTAATGATGTACATATTGGTGACAATACCTACATTGAGAATTGTATCGTTGAGAGCAGAGGTACAATTAAACCTAACTCCACGTTCATTGGGGAGAATGGTGAAGTTAAAGTGGTTGTTGTTAAGGGAGACCGACTGAAAATCGGAAGTGTTTAAATGCTAAGTAATATTTAAAGGAGAGTTATTTTTATGAACATCACAGATGTAAGAATCAGAAAAGTAGAGAAGGAGGGCAAGATGAAGGCTGTTGCTTCCATCACACTGGATGACGAATTCGTAGTACACGATATTAAGATCATCGATGGAGACAAGGGCTTATTCATAGCTATGCCAAGCCGTAAAACAGGCGAGGGTGAGTACAAAGACATTGCCCATCCTATTAACTGCTCTACCAGAGAGGCTATGCAGAAGCTCATTTTAGAGCACTATGAAAAGTCTCTGACTGAAGATTCTGTTACAGAAGACTAATTAAAAGAGTAAAAAGTAAATTAGGGAGATGACCGCAGCCGTTGAGATATACAGGTTGCGGTTTTTTCTTGTCTACTTAATGGAAATGGGTTACAATAATAAGTTGATATGATGATAAATAAAGGAACTGTAGAAGAAAAGGATAAGAATATGAAGATTATAGTAGGACTGGGTAATCCCACAGATGAATATACAGGTACCAGACACAATATCGGTTTTGCAGCCCTGGACTACATAGCTGACAGGGCAGGGATCAAGGTGCATGATAAAAAGTTCAAGGCTCTTTGCGGTAGCGGTGTCATAGCAGGGCAAAAAGTGATACTGGTGAAGCCTCAGACTTATATGAATCTGTCCGGTGAAGCTGTGATAGAAGTGGTAAATTATTATAAATGCAGCTATGAAGACCTGGTGGTGATATATGATGATATCTGTCTGGAGCCCGGCTTTATCCGCATTAGGGAAAAGGGCTCTGCCGGTGGACATAACGGTATTAAAAATATAATAAAGCACCTGGGCACCGAGAATTTCAGCAGAATCCGTATCGGAGTAGGAGAAAAGCCCAAGGACTGGGATCTGGCTGATTATGTGCTGGGGCATTTTTCAGCAGAAGAAAACAAAATTATTAAAAATACCTTTGATGAAGTATATGAGACGGTAGAGCTGTTTTTACAGGACAATCTGCAGGCAGCCATGAATCTTTTCAATAAGAAGAAGCTGTAATAGAAGGAACATAATGAATAATCTTATTCGATTAACAGAACACATGCCTGAAAGAGCTGAAGTAGCTGCGGCACTTTCCAAATTTCGTACACCTGTGAGTGTGACAGGCTGTTCGGATTCGCAAAAATGTCACCTGGCGGCTTCTCTTTTTGCGCCCTATAAGACAGCTCTTTATGTGGCAGGAAATGAGCTCCATGCCCGGGAGGTCTACGAGGATCTCAGACTTTATGACAGGAATGTATGCTTATATCCTGCCAAGGATCTGATTTTTTACAGTGCAGATGTAAAAGGTACTGCAGTGGTAAAAGAGCGTATGGCTGTTATCAGAAAGCTTTTATCAGGTGAGCGTGTCACAGTGGTGACTTCTGTGGATGCCATGCTGGATAAAATTCTGCCTCCGGAAAGAATTAAAAAGAATGTAATCGAAATAAAAGACACAGATATTATTGACATAAAAAAGTTGACAGCTCAGCTGACGGCTATTGGTTATGAACGCCAGGATCAGGTATCCGGACCGGGAGAATTTGCTGTTCGTGGTGGTATTATCGATATTTTCCCTCTTAATGAAGATCTGCCTACCCGTATAGAGCTCTTTGACGATGAGGTGGATTCTATGCGTACCTTTGACGCAGAGTCTCAGAGATCGGGAGAAAATTCCGTGATTCACGGCCTGACTGTATATCCTGCTACGGAATTCGTGCTGACGGATCATGAAATGCAAGAAGGTTTTCAGCGAATTGATGAAGAGGAAATAAGTCAGGAGCAGAAGCTGCGCTCCATGACAAAAAATGAGGAGGCCACCAGACTTAAGCACAGCGTGCACTCAGCCATGGAGAATATTGAACTGACCAGAGGCCGTGCTGCGGTAGACTCCTTTGCGGTATCCTTCTATGACAGACTGGTATCCTTTGTGGATTATTTTGATAAGGATTCCATTATTATTTTTGATGAGCCCGTACGTATGGAGGAAAAGGCCGAGGCTGTTACCAAGGAGTTTCAGGAAGGCATGATGGGCCGTCTGGAAAACGGTTATATTCTTCCTTCCCAGGCTGATGTTATCTGGGGCTATAAGGATATTTTTGCCAGGGCTTCCGGGAAAAGACTGGCTATTCTTTCTACTTTGGAATACGGCTTTGCGGGTATTAAAGTAAAAGAATCCTACAATATATATACCAGAAATATCAATAACTACATTACCTCCTTTGATCTTCTGGTCCGTGATGTACAAAATTTTAAGGCTAAAAAGTATAAGACGGTAATCGTAACCGGCTCACAGGCCAGAGCCAGAAGACTTACGGAAGAGCTGAGAGAGGCAGAGGTAAATGCGGTTTACGTTGATGACCCTGAGCGAGAGATACTTCAGGGCGAGGTAGTAGTAGTCAATGGACCTTTGCATAAGGGATTTGAGTATATATCTGCCAGGGTGGCGGTGCTGGCCGAAGGCGATTCTTTTGGCGCAGACAGGAAGAAAAATAAAAAGAAGAGGGCTGCTTCAGGACGCGAAGTACTTTCACTCCACGAGCTCTCCTTTGGAGACTATGTAGTACATGAGCGTAACGGACTGGGTATATACCGTGGTATCGAGAAGCTGGAACAGGACAAAACCGCCCAGGACTATGTCAAGATAGAGTATGGCGACGGAGTACTGTACATACCTGCTACAGGCCTTGAAACTATTCAAAAATACGCCAGCGGAGATGCAGACAAAAAGCCCAAGGTAAATAAGCTGAATTCCACTGAATGGAAAAGGACTCACGACAGAGTAAAACATGCGGTAGCCGATATTGCGGACCAGCTGGTGAAGCTTTACGCTATCAGAAGTACTCAGCCGGGCCATGCTTTCGCTCCGGACAATACCTGGGTCACTGAATTTGAGGAGATGTTCCCTTATCAGGAGACTGAGGACCAGTTAAGAGCCATCGAGGATACCAAGAGGGATATGGAGTCCAATCGTATTATGGACCGCCTTATCTGTGGTGATGTAGGATTTGGCAAAACTGAGATAGCATTAAGAGCGGCATTTAAGGCTGTTCAGGACAATAAGCAGGTCGTAGTGCTGGTGCCTACCACTATTTTGGCCCAGCAGCATTATAATACTTTTAAAAGCAGGGTGATGAAATACCCTGTAAACGTGGAGCTTTTGTCCCGCTTCCGTACTCCTGCCCAGCAGAGGGAGACCCTTAAAGGAGTAGCGGCCGGCACAGTAGATATCCTGATAGGTACCCACAGAGTCCTTTCTCAGGATGTCAAATTCAAAAATCTGGGCCTTTTAGTCATAGATGAAGAGCAGCGTTTTGGTGTTACCCATAAGGAAAAAATAAAAGAAATGAAGAAGGATGTGGATGTACTTACCTTAACAGCCACACCTATTCCACGTACCCTTCACATGAGTCTGTCCGGTATCCGTGACATGTCTGTATTGGAGGAAGCACCGGTGGACAGACTGCCCATACAGACCTTTGTTATGGAGCATAATGATGAGCTCATACGAGAGGCGATTACCCGAGAGGTAGCCAGAGGAGGCCAGGTTTACTTTGTTTATAACAGGGTAAACGGAATCGAAGAAAGAGCTGCCCGTCTGCAGGAGCTTTTGCCGGATCTGAATATTGTTTTTGCCCACGGACAGATGTCTGAGCGTGAGCTGGAGCGCATCATGTATGACTTTATCAGTGGTGAGATAGATGTACTGGTGGCTACGACCATAATTGAGACAGGGTTGGATATTTCCAATGTAAATACCATAATTATTGATAATGCCGACAAGATGGGGCTTTCCCAGCTTTATCAGCTGCGTGGCCGTGTAGGTCGCTCCGACAGAACAGCTTATGCTTTTCTTATGTACAGCCGCGGACAGGTGCTGACGGAGGTGGCTGAAAAGAGACTGAAGGCGATACGAGATTTTACGGAGCTGGGCTCGGGATTCAGAATAGCCATGCGTGACCTGGAGATCCGAGGCGCAGGTAATGTGCTGGGCGCAGAACAGAGCGGACACATGGCTGAAGTGGGCTACGATCTCTATTGTAAGATGCTGGATACGGCAGTAAAGAAGGCCAAGGGTGAGGCAGTAGAGCTGGAAGAATTTGATACTGTTATCAAAATGTCCATCGATGCCTACATTCCTGAAAGCTATATAAAGAATGAGACTCAAAAGCTGGATATGTATAAGCGAATAGCTATGGTGGAAACGGAAGAAGAGCGTATGGATGTGCTGGACGAGCTGACGGACCGCTACGGAGAGCCGCCTGCAGTGGTAGACAATCTGCTTCACGTAGCCAAAATAAAGGCTATGTGTCACAGCCTCTATATTACACAGCTGGTTTCAGCCGGAGATGTTATTAAATTCTGGTTATATCCCAGAGCTGTTTTCAAAAATGAGCTGATTGACGGTTTTCTTACAGCTCATTCCCCTATGGTAAAGCTGACTTGGGGAGACAATCCATGCCTCACCTATATTTTGCCAAAGGAAAAGAAAAAGCTGACCCAAAAGGAAACTGAGAAACGTCTGGTAGACAGCATTACTCGGTTTCTGGAGGATATGAAGGTACTTATATGAGTAAAAGAAACATAGTGATATTGGGCTTGTTGCTATGCCTTTTTATTTCGGGCTGCAGCATCCCCAATCCTTTTTCGAAAAAAGAAACAAAGTGGAACAGCGATGCATTTATGAGGGTAGGTGATACTCAGATAGATTATCATGAAGCCCTGGTATATCTGGATGCCTCCCGTACCGAGTACGAAAAGTACTATGGTCAGGCTATCTGGGATTTTCAGGTAGGGGAAAAGGGAGAAACTTTGCAGGAAAAGGTGAAAGCCCGGGTACTGGAGGATATCGTATACATTAAGCTGGTTTGCAGTAAGGCGGCGGAGCTTAACGTCACTCTCACCAATGATGAAATGCTGCAGGTAGATCAGCAGACAGCGGCCTATATGGCCAAAATCGATAACGAGCTGGCAGCTTCAAGAGGCATAAACAAAGAGACCGTTCATAAGGTGTACGCAGATAATGCACTGGCCAAAAAGGTGTTTGAGCAGGCAACGCTTAATATCGATACCAATATTCCCACTGAGGAAGCTCAGCGTCATCATCTCTATTCCATTGCCATAAGAAAATATAAGATTGGCTCAGACGGAGTAAGGGCTGAGTACAGTGACAGTGAAAAACAGGATATATTAAAGAGAATGCAGAACTTGCTAAAGGAGGCCAAGGCTGCGAAAAACTTCCTGAATTACGCCACATCTGTTACTGAGGCAGCGGAATATCTGGATTTTTATGTAGGTAAGGAGGATGTGCCGGAGGGGGCAGAAGAAGCACTTCTGCTGGCGGATAAAACCATTAGTCAGATAGTGGAAGCTAAAGACTATTTCTTTATCTTTTACTGTGTTGCACAGCTGGACCTGGACGCTACCCTGGCTAAAAAGGAAGAGATTATTCTGGAGAGGCAGAAAGCGGCCTTTGAAAAAGTATCAAATAACTGGCGGGACAGCGCAGATATCGAGATTAATCAGAGGGTATGGAACAGCCTTAAACTAAAGTAGGCAATAAAAAAGCGGGGATTTAATTCTCCGCTTTATTTTTTTTCTTTGCTTTTTTTTCGGATATCAGTCTGCCAATAGGCCAGTACACAAAATTTAAAAGAACGATGGAAAGAACGATGCCCAGCAGGCCTGCCGTAATTACATCTGATGGCCAGTGCATGAAGAGATATACTCTGGAAAAAATAATGGTAACTGCAATGAGAATGGATATAATACCCATCTTGTGGCGCTTCCACACCTGTTTTTTGGCAACATCGCCGGTCAGGTAATGGACCTCGCACTGCCAGATGGAAGTCGCAGCTACAGCTGATACCATGGAGTGGCCGGAAGGGAAGCTGTAGGATTTGAGTTCTTTTAGCCGGGCTACAAACCCGTACTGTAAGGCGAAATCACTATTATAAGGACGGGTCCTTCGAAATATGTTCTTCATTACACCGTCGCAGAGGGCAAATTCGATTAGCATGGTGAAAGCAAGAGCAAAGCCGAACTTTCTTGTCTTGGGGATAATGACAAGTATCAAGGCAAACAGGATCCAAATTTCACCATGATTACAGATGACGGAAAAGAATCGCATAATCTGATCGATGGCGTCCACGTGCCATCCGGACTGGATGGTGTAGTGAATTGCTTCATCAATGTTTTGAATGAAAGAAGGCATTGTTAATTGTACGCCATTGTTAAAATGGCTCTCCTTGAACTATTTTTAACAATTATACCTTTTTTGAAAGGCACTTACAAGTCGAATTGGCCTTATTTATGTAAACATATACAAAAAGATGTAAACGTTTTCTTAAAACGTTATTAAAAGAGTATAGGTAACCGGAAAAATTGCCCTGATATCGTGCAGAAATTTATACTTTTTTTATAGTTTTCCTTAATAAACATATATTAACACAGCTTATTTTATGCAACACTTACAATTATTTCTATGTTTTTCACATAAAACATTGTTATTTTTTATTGACTAATGAGAAAAGGGGGTGTATAATGTCGTCACAATTATGCGATAGGTGAATTGTGTAAAAATTATGAAAGCGCTTACATTTAATCAGTACAGATTAATAAACATGACCATGCTGACGGTGGTTTTCATCGTATTGGAGACGATCATAGCAAAAGGAGCTAATGTTTGGTTCCCTGAGCTGGCCTATACTCTGTCTCTGGCCACAGTGTTTATATCGCTGGAGATGATGAGGTGGGGAGGCTTCGCAGGCATCTCGGCAGTAGTATCCGGTTTGGTGCTTTGCATAGCTTCCGGAGCAAATCCTTCTCAGTATATTATTTATTGCGTTGGTAATCTTTTTACACTGCTGGCTCTTCTTTTCTTAAAATTGGTGGGCTACGACAGAGTGAAGCAGAGCGCGTTTCTTACTATTGTATATGTAATTATAGTTTTTCTTCTTCAACAGCTTGGCAGATGGGGAGTATCCACTGTGATGGGAAATGACATCAGAATGATTTTCCAGTTTATTGCAACAGATGCTCTGAGTGGTATTTTTGCACTGGTGGTGGTTCTGATATCCAGGCAGGCGGAAGGTTTATTTGAAAATCAGCGTTCTTATATACGACGCATGAATGAAGAGCGTCAGGTCAGAGAACGAGAATGATAAAGATTTTACTACAGGTTTTTTCAGGAGGACATTTATGAAAGCCAAAGCATCAGATTATCTTATTTATGATAAGGCTACCGGGAAGTATCACGAGGATCCCGAGCAGCTTGTAAGAGATGATGTAGAAAAGCATTACTGGTTGGGAGTTTTAAGGACCATCGGAAAGGACTGGCGCTTGTATCTTATGCTGGTGCCTATGATTCTGGTATTCCTGTTTTGGAGATATTTCCCAATGTACGAACTCCTGGGATGCTTCAAGATTAATAAGGAGTCTGTTGCAGTATCTCAGCAGGTCTATAAGGGTTTTGCCAATTTCAAGGCTCTTATTTTCTCCGATCCTGAGTACTCCATAAAGTTCTGGACTGCACTTAGAAATACTTTCCTGCTTTCATTCTACGGTCTCTGTTTTGGTTTCCCGATGCCGATTATCGTAGCACTGTTCTTTAATGAAATCAGATCAAATATTATGAGATCTGCCCTTCAGGTTCTCACATATATTCCTAAGTTCATGTCTACAGTAGTTATGACTTCCCTTATCACAATGCTTGTCAGACCGGATTCCATCCTCAGTAACTACGGTATTATTTCTCAGGCATTGGTTCATCTGGGATTGATTTCGGAGAGCGCGGCCCAGACCGGTCTTTTAAGAGATCCGGTATTCTTCAGAGCCATTTATCAGATAAGTGGTATTTGGGAAGGCGCTGGCTATGACAGTATCGTTTACTTCGCAGCCATTATTGCAATCGCTCCTACCAGCTATGAGGCTGCACAGATAGATGGTGCCGGCAAGATGGCTCAGATGAGATACGTTGTGCTTCCAAGTATTCTTTCTACAGTAGTTATTATGCTTATTACAAGAATTGGTTCCCTCTTGAGTATCGGATACGAGAAAGTTATCCTTCTCTACGATCCGCTTACATACAAGACCGCAGACGTAGTTTCTACTCTGGCTTGGAGAATCAGTGAGACAAATCAGGGCTTGGCATCTGCCGCAGAAATGATGAACAACATTATTGGTATGTTGCTGGTAATTGGTGCTAATACTATTGCTCGTAAGGCGTCCAATACATCACTGTACTAATAACGAATTGGAGATAATAAAATGAAAAGAAGACTCGAGATCTCAGAGCTGATTTTCAAAATCATCAGCTATCTTTTTCTTACATTGTTTGCATTAGCCTGCTTATATCCTTTTGTTTATGCGATATCAGCATCCTTAAGTGGCAGAACATATGTTGATTACAATGAAATAGTATTATTCCCTAAGGGACTTCAGTTCGACGCATTTAAGTCCATGTTCTCTGATAACCTCTTCTGGAATGCATACTCAAATACACTTTTCCTGACATTCTATGGTACCATCTGGTCGCTGCTTTACTCCATACTTGGTGCTTACGCTCTTTCCAAAAAGAGATTGATGTTCAGAAAGTTCTTCAATTTCTTCCTGGTATTTACAATGTGGTTTTCTGCAGGTCTTGTACCTCAGTACCTGAACTACATTGCTACAGGTAAGACTCTGGATAAGCTTGGTATTACAGATGATAAGTGGCTGGTAGTTATTGCCATGGGTATGGCCGCTATGAATATCATTCTCCTTAGAAATGCCTTTGAAGGTGTTCCTTCCGAGATTGAGGAGGCTGCTATCGTAGATGGTGCTACAGAGTTCCAGGTACTTAAAAATGTATATATTCCTATGAGTAAGTCCACAATCGCTACAGTTTCCCTCTTCTTTGCAGTATCCAGATGGAATGGTTACTTCTGGGCAAAGCAGATGATTGGAAATCGTTACGAGAAGCCTCTTCAGGTATTCGTTCGTGAGACTCTGGAAGAGCTGAGTGATTCGGACCGAATCGCAGCATGGGATAGAGCATACTCCATCAACTCCGTTATTTACGCACTGATTGTATGTTCTATTGTTCCTATTCTTATTATTTATCCATTCATTCAGAAGTACTTTGCAAAGGGTACTAATGCCGGCGGCGTTAAGGAATGATATTCACTTCGGTTGATACTGCTTTGAGCAGTTCAATATAAATTAAGGAGGATTTATTTTATGAAAAATGCAAAGAGATTTGCTGCTATGCTTCTTGCGGCAACAATGATGGTTGGATCTCTTGCGGCTTGTGGAAAGGGTGGCAACACTACTACACCTTCTCCAGTGCCTACAAAGACACCAAATGACGATGACACCCCTTCAGATCCTATCGATAAGACATGGGAGATGGGCGATCTTGAGACACCTGATCTTAAGTTCACAAAGGGTACCGTTCTTCGTATGGCATGTGGCTACCAGAAGCCTACAAACGGTATTACATTCGATGCCAGCAAGGCAGGCTCAGGTATTACACTTGCAAATGGCAAGACTTACAAGACAGGCGATCTTAAGCCAACTTGGGAAGAACTCGAGAATAGACTTGGTGTTACATTCGAGGATAAGTTCCAGGGTTCAGGTTCTGCAAAGGACGAGTTCAACTACTGGAAGAACCAGCTTGATCAGGTAGATATGGTTGTTGGTACAGCAGTTCTTCTTACAGAGAACAGCAAGAACCTTATTAACCTTTCCGAGCATAT
>JAZUFN010000141.1:0-2484 GCA_045640725.1 Lachnospiraceae bacterium | reverse complement strand
TGTAGCGCGCAAAAGACCGCCTACTATCTCCAGGCGCTCAGTGGCACGCTTAAGTCGATTCTGATACTCCTTGGTATATAGCTCTTCCTGAAAATCAACAAATTCCTTAATCATGCTCTTAAGGTTGAAGACTATGGGTTGCTGAGCCTTTACCGCCAGAAGATTGACTGAATAGGTATCCTCCAGGCCGGTTTTCTTAAAAAGACCATTAAGAAGATTGTCTACATCTCTGTCCTTTTTTACTTCGACTACGATACGAATATCCTTTGAAGACTCATCTCTGACATCCGCAATCTCTTCGAAGGTCTTATTTTTCATAAGATCCACCAGATTTTCCACCAGGCGGGTCTTGGAACCTGCAGCAGTATATGGAATCTCCGTAATTATAATATTCTTTTTACCATATTCGCCATTTTCTATTTCGGTCTTGGCACGCACTCTGAGCTTGCCTTCACCGGTGGTATATATACCGGAAACAGCTTCGGGATTAACAATAATACCGCCTGTAGGGAAATCCGGTCCCGGAATGTACTGCATAAGCTCATCTATGGTAATCTCAGGATTGTCCATGTATGCAATGCAACCATCTATTACCTCGCCCGGATTGTGTGGAGGAATATTGGTAGCCATACCTACCGCAATACCTGTGGTACCGTTAATCAAGAGATTTGGCAACATAGCCGGCAGTACTTTAGGCTCTTTCTCTGAATTATCAAAGTTGGGCGTAAAATCCACCAGATTATGCTCCATATTATGCAGCATAGTCATGGCCGCATCCGATAGACGGGCTTCGGTATATCTCATCGCCGCTGCCCCATCACCATCAATGGAGCCAAAATTTCCATGACCATCAATAAGCGGCAGGGACAGGGAAAAATCCTCTGACATGTGTACCAGGGCCTCATATATAGATGAATCACCATGTGGATGATATTTACCCATGGTATCACCTACGATACGAGCGCTTTTTCTATGAGGTTTTTTAGGCTCCAGCCCCAGCTCCAGCATAGCATAAAGCACACGTCTCTGTACCGGTTTCAATCCATCCCTTACGTCAGGAAGAGCTCGGTCAATAATAACATTTACCGCATAGTCACGGTAGCTGGTTCTCATTTCTTCCGAAAAATCAAGCTGTATAAGCTCTGCTACTTTTGTTTCTTCAGCCATAAATATATCCTTTAGTTATCAAGATTTGCGTATCTTGCTTCTGTCATAATAAATTCTTTTCTGGGTGGTACATTGGAGCTCATAAGGAGGGATGTGGTCTGATCTGCTTCCACGGTATCACTGACCGTTACCTGAGCCAGCACTCTGGTCTCAGGATTCAGAGTCGTTTCCTTCAGCTGATCTGCGTCCATCTCGCCCAGACCTTTGTATCTCTGAAGTCCAACTATTTTGTGTCCTTCTTTTCTGAACTTTTCCAATGCAAAATCGTCAAAAAGATACCTGGACTGCTTGCCCTTCTTTTTACCGTCCTCGTAGTCCACTTTGTAAAGCGGTGGCATGCCACGGTATACCTTGCCTTCCAAAATAAGCTCAGGCATAAAACGATAGAAGAAAGTGAGCATCAGGGTACAAATATGTGCACCATCCACATCGGCATCTGTCAGAATAATGATTTTATCAAATCTCAGTTTTTTAATATCAAATTCGTCGCCAAAACCACAGCCAAAGGAGGCAATCATGGTCTTAATCTCGTTGTTTTGCAGTACTCTCTCCAAGGGAGCTTTTTCTACATTAAGAATTTTACCCCTTAGTGGCAGCACAGCCTGGGTCTTTCTGTCTCTGGCAGTCTTTACGGTACCGCCCGCTGAATCACCCTCTACAATGTATATCTCGCACTCCTCAGCTTTTTTGGAAGAGCACATAGCCAGCTTGGATCTGGTATCTACATCATTCAAAGACTTAAGCACGGCATTTCTGGCCTTATCTCCAGCCTTTCTGGCATTATAAGACTTAAGTGCATTGTCCAAAATGGCCTTAAGCACCTCAATATTTTTATCGAGATATCTGGTCACTTCTGCCGTGAAAACGTCTTCTACCGCTGCCTTAGCATCCGTAGATCCCAGCTTGGTTTTGGTCTGGCCTTCAAACTGGGGATCGGGATGTTTAATGGAAACAATAACTACAATACCGTTTCTGATATCCTTACCATCAAAATTCTCGTCCTTTTCCTTGAGGACGCCCAGCTCTCTGGCGTACTTGTTCATAACAGATGTGAGACCTGATCTGAAGCCTGTTACCAGGGTGCCGCCATCAACCACATTAATGCGGTTACAATAAGAATTTATCTGCTCTGTATAAGATGAAGTATAAGTAAATGCTACTTCTACTTCGATATCTCCACTGACACCTTCTACATAAACCGGCTCAGGAATAAGAGTCTTGATACTACCCTCAGAGTCCTTCTCGGCTCCTTTTACCAGGTAATTGATATAGCTCTTAATACCCTCTTCCTCGTAGAATTTTTGCTCAGTTTTATTA
>JAZUFN010000140.1:0-5845 GCA_045640725.1 Lachnospiraceae bacterium | reverse complement strand
AAGACCAACAAATCCTTCTATAAAAGAAACTCTGTTGTGGCATTTACCAGAGTGCTGAATAAGTATGCTTCAATACTTCCCAAGGACGGAAAGCTTATGTTTACACTTGTTCCCAGCTCAGCCAATGCCACAGGCCGCTTTAATTCAAAGAAAGAATGTATATTGTATGAAGAAGCCATACCTGTAATAAACGCTTTCGGTGCAGATAACGTATATGCCTTTGACGCAGGAAATATTTTATCACAGCATATGAATAAGGGAGAATATATATACTTTACTTCAGATATGCATTGGACACCATATGGCTCTTACCTGCTCTATAAAGAAATGATACAAAGGGCAGGAGGAGTGGCTGCGGATTATGAGACCGATTTTAACCATACTACTGAGTACCCATTCCTTGGTACCTATTATCGTGACAATCCAAAGGATTATATGAAGAAGAATCCTGATACCTTGGAGCTGCTGGAACCCAAATTTGGTCATGAGCTTAGACGTATTACCGGAAAAGACCAGTATAAAGTTATTCCCTATTTGGATTTTAATGCAAAATCCAATGACAGATATACTGTATACCTGGGAGGTCCTGCAGGCCCATGGACCTATGTGGAATGTGACAACGATGCTACAGAAAACTGTCTTGTCATCATGGATTCTTTTGGTCTTGGCTATTTTACCTACCTTACACAAAACTACAAACAGGTGCATTATTATGATCCCAGATATTTTGTCAAGTAAGTATTAGGATATACAGTCTCTGTAATGATAAGTAAATACAACATCCAGGTTATTTATGTCGTGTTGGGGGGTTTACACTCATTTAACAGCAGTTTTATTCTTGAAAATGCCAACAATCAATTCGAATAAGCATTAACACTTGTTTTTTTAAAGTTTAGTTTTTCTTATTTCTTTGAAAAAAGCAGTTGCTGATATTTGAGGCCTTTAGGATGCTTATGAAGAGGTAGGAAGATTAGTAATAAATGAAGATGTAGGCACTTATGGTGAAAGAGGTCATAAGTGCCTTTATTTAACCTTGAATTTTCACATAAATCGTATATAATAAGAATGTTAAAAATATGACACGGTATATGCCGTAAGATCGGAGATAAATATGAGCAAAAAACCTACAGTATTACTTATTCTTGATGGTTATGGAATTAATGAAAAGACAGAAGGCAATGCTATCGCACAGGCAAAGACTCCTGTTATGGATGAGCTTAAGGCTACATGTCCTTATGTACAGGGTCAGGCTTCCGGCCTTTTTGTAGGTCTGCCTGACGGACAGATGGGCAATTCCGAAGTAGGACATACCAATATGGGCGCAGGCCGCATCGTTTATCAGATGCTGGTTAAGATTACAAAGGATATCGAAGATGGCACTATTCGTAAGAATAAAGCTATCGTAGATGCTATCAATGCTGCTAAAGAGAAGGGTACAGCACTTCACCTTATGGGACTTGTATCTCCCGGCGGTGTACACAGCCACATGGATCACCTGTTTGGACTGGTTCAGATGGCTAAGGATATGGGCCTTGAGAAGATTTACATCCATGCTTTCCTGGATGGCAGAGATGTGCCACCTGCATCTGCGAAGGATGATATGAAGCTGGTAGTAAGAAGATTAGAGGAGATCGGAGCCGGTAAGGTAGCTACAGTTGCAGGTCGTTTCTGGGCTATGGACAGAGACAATGCCTGGGACCGTGTGGAGAAGGCTTACGCTGCTATGGTTTACGGCGAGGGCGAAGAGGCAGATTGCCCTGTATGTGCTATTAAGAACTCCTATAAGATTGATAAAACAGACGAGTTTGTTATGCCTACAGTAGTAGAGAAGGATGGCATGATTAAGAAGGATGATTCAGTTATTTTCTTCAATTTCCGTCCTGACCGTGCCCGCCAGATTACAAGAGCATTTGTAGATCCTGATTTCAAGGGCTTCGAGAGGAGAAACGGTTTCTTCCCTCTGCAGTTTGTATGCATGGCTCAGTATGATGCAGAGATGCCGAATGTTACTGTTGCATACCCTCCTGAAGAGCTTAAGATGACCTTCGGTGAGTACCTGTCCAAGAATGGCAAGACACAGCTGAGACTGGCAGAGACTCAGAAGTATGCTCATGTTACCTTCTTCTTTAATGGTGGCGAGGAAAAGCAGTTTGAGGGTGAGGACAGAATCCTTGTAGACTCTCCAAAAATCGCTACATTTGACCTTCAGCCTGAGATGAGTGCACCTGAAGTATGCACCCGCCTGGTAGAGTCTATTAAGTCTGATAAGTATGATGTTATTATCTGTAACTTTGCAAATCCTGATATGGTAGGTCATACCGGTATCATGGAAGCAGCTATTTCAGCCATCGAGACCATCGATGTATGTGTTGGTAAGGCTGTAGCAGCTGTTAAGGAAGTGGGTGGTCAGATGTTTATCTGCGCAGACCATGGTAATGCTGAGCAGCTTATAGATTATACCACAGGTGAGCCTTGGACAGCTCATACTACCAATCCAGTACCTTTCCTTATTGTGAATGCAGATCCTTCCTTCTCACTTCGTGAGGGTGGATGTCTGGCTGATATTATACCTACCATGATTGAGATGATGGGCATGGAGCAGCCTGCAGAGATGACAGGTAAGTCACTGATTGTACGTAAATAATGATTTTAGTGCTATATGTATTGGCACATTGGATTTAGGATGCGTTAATGAATAACTGGTTATATAAACTTGAACGAAAATACGGAAAATTTGCCATACACAATCTTACGACCATCATGATGGGCTTTTATTTAGCCGGATTTTTGATTGATATTATATCAGAATCTACCGGCGGTCGTTTGGTGGAATATCTTACACTGAATCCTTATCTGATTCTTCATGGTCAGGTGTGGCGGCTTTTTTCCTGGCTATTGGTATTTCCGGGAGGTAGCACACAGCTGATATTTGTCCTTATCACCTTGCTCTTTTATTTTTCCATAGGTCGCACTATGGAGCAGGTGTGGGGCGATTTCAGATATACGCTTTATATTTTATCAGGTATATTGTTTACCATTGCCGGTGCCTTTATACTTTATGGCATAGCTTACATAGAATTTAAAGATGTTTTTGCTGACGGTAGCTTCATACTCACCAATGGTCAGACACTGGAGGCGGAGGAAATTTTTACCAGATTTCTGCAGTTCCAAAAGGGTGGCAGAACTGTTTACACCCCTGCTGTATGGTTTGAAGACGTCACGACTTTTTATATCAGTATGTCGCTGTTTCTGGCCTATGCTACCACTTTCCCTGAGCATAGAGTACTTTTGTATTTTGTTATTCCGATTAAGGTGAAGTGGATGGGATATGTTTATGCCGGCATCATTGCATTGAGTCTGATTTCCAGTGCTGTATCCGGTGAGTATTACACTATTGTGATTATTGTTATGTCTATGCTGAATTTTCTTCTCTTCTTTTTCTCTACCAGGGATTTCAGAAAAATCAGTCCTATGGAGGCCAGACGAAAGAGGGTATACAGAGAAAAGGTACGCTACGCCAACGTACAGTCCAGACAGGAAGCGGAGCATGAAGGAAAACAGGTATTTACCCGACATAAGTGTGCAATATGTGGTAAGACAGAGCTGGATGGTGCCAGTCTCCAGTTCAGATATTGCTCAAAATGTGATGGGAACTATGAGTATTGCGAAGAACACTTATATACTCATGAACATGTAAAAAGAATATAGTGATGCATTTAGGAAGAAGTATAAAAAACTTCTTCCTTTTTCTTTAAATAATGAAACAAATATGTTAAGATTTTGACATGGGTTATAATACTAATCAATAGGGGGAACGATGGAGTTAACAGTAAAGGAACTTACAAAAAAGTACGGGGAAAAGACGGCATTGGACCACTTTTCTTTTACCTTTAAATGCGGAGTATACGGCATTTTAGGTGCAAATGGTGCCGGAAAAAGTACCTTGATGAATCTGATTACAGACAATGTAAAAAGGACTGAAGGGGAGATATTGTGGGGAGATACGGATATTCTAAAGCTTGGTAAAAAGTATCGCAGTATCTTGGGATATATGCCTCAGCAGCAGGGGATGTACAGTGATTATTCTGCCAGGGACTTTTTAAGATATATGGCTGAAATAAAAGATATTCCGTCTAAACAGGCAAAAAGGCAGATAGATGAATTACTAAAGATTGTTAATCTGTCTGATGTTGCCAATAAAAAGCTGGGTGGATTTTCAGGTGGTATGAGACAGAGAGCACTGCTGGCTCAGGCCTTGCTTGGAGATCCGGAAATTCTTATCCTGGATGAGCCGACAGCAGGACTGGACCCTGAGGAGCGCAGAAGGATAAGAGATTACATTGCCAGGCTTTCAGAAAAGCGTATTGTATTTATTACTACCCATATTGTTTCTGACATAGAGTCCATCGCAGACGACGTCCTTCTTATGAAAAACGGAAAGCTTGTGAGACACGGAAGGCCTGAAGAACTGATTGCTTCTGTTAATGGGCAGAATTTGGAAGATGTGTACATGGCTTATTTGGGGGAAAATAAATGGAAGTAAGACGTACCCTTTTTGGGAAAAATTTCGCATTTATTATGATAGCCCTGTTACTGATAAGCTTTTGGCTTTTCATATACCAAAACTCTGTAGCCGGAATGGGGGCTATGAAGACCAGAAAAGTCTACATCGATACATATAAAGAATTTCAAGGACTCAGCTGCCAGGAAGGCATAGACAAATGCGCACAGATTAAGCAGGCGGCTATACAAGAACTCTTTCAGGGGACCGGGCATAGCAGTCCTGAGAGCGCATATAGATTAAATCTCATATCAGATATTGAAAAACAATTCGTCCATTTGTCAGGTTATGAGAATTACCTTAAACAGATTCAAAAGAATGCAGATCAGCTGATCTCGGTTAGTCTTTTTTCAAAGCCGGGTACCTTTTCATATGAAAACGTCATAAGGACTGCCAAGGATTTTTCTAAAATCAGCGGTAATGAAGTTACCTTTGGTCATGATATGGCTGTCACAAAGGTATTCGAAGATACATGGATGGACGTGTTTATTCTCATTCCCATTTTGCTTATTTGCGGCATGTTCTTTGCTGAAAAAAAAGAGGGGCTGTGGTCATTGGTCCATAGTACAGCCGGTGGAAGAGTAAAATTGGCAATGAGGCGAATAGCCATTATGTTTCTGGCCTCATGCATTTCGGTTATTATTTTGTATGGTGGCAAAATACTGCTTACGGGCTGGTATTATCAGGGATTAGGGGAGTTTAATCGTGTATTGCAGTCTGTCTCCTTATTTTATAATGTTGCAATCCCTATGACAGTCGGAGGATTTTGGCTCTTTTACCTGGGAGTAAAAATACTGAGTGTATTTTGGATAGGGCTTCTTTTATGGACCATCCTTTTAGCTATTGATAATTTTGCCCTGGGCTTATGTGCAGCCGGAGTAGTCTTCGGGGTAGAATACTCATTTACATTTATTCCATCTGCATCATATTTCGCTTTTTTGCGTTATGCCAATATTTATAGTTATATTACATATCAGAGCGTATTTACCAGGTATTTAAATCTGAACTTCTTTGGAAAGCTGATTTCAGGTAATAGGCTGGTACTGGTAATTCTACCTATCCTTATCCTTGTTTTTGCCATAATTGATGTGCTTTTATCAGAAAAAAGATATCCTGTTCACGGCCTAAATAAGTTTATCAGCCTGCTGGATAATATAGGCTGGCAGCTTAATGCATTTCTGACCGGTGGCAGTCTCTTTGTTCAAGAATTGAAAAAGCTGTTTATTCGGAGAAAAGGTATTATTTTATATATTCTGCTGGGCTTACTGGCTCTTAAGATGGATG